>JACCZO010000277.1 GCA_013695925.1 Chthoniobacterales bacterium | reverse complement strand
GTTCCCATTCCGAACACGGAAGTGAAACGCTGCAGCCCCGATGGTAGTGCATCTATAGGTTGTGCGAGAGTAGGACGTTGCCAGAACTTACGCCCGGCATCTTGGAAACAAGGTGCCGGGCTTTTTTTCTCCCGGAGCCTATTCCGCGCTCGCATTTCCCGGTCACTGATCTGATCCTTTCCACCATGGCTCATGCCCTCACCCCGATGATGCAGCAATATCAGCGGCTCCGCGCCAGCGTGCCGGCCGACACGCTGTTACTTTTCCGGCTGGGTGACTTTTACGAGCTCTTTTTCGAAGATGCCAAGGCCGCCTCCGGGCTGCTTAGCCTGGCCCTGACCAAGCGCAACGAAGTTCCAATGTGCGGCATGCCATACCATGCGGCGCCGGGCTACATCGCCAAGCTCATTAAAGCCGGCCGCCGGGTTGCGATCTGCGATCAAACAAGCGAAC
The DNA here is from genome assembly GCA_013695925.1 of Chthoniobacterales bacterium. Lineage (GTDB taxonomy): Bacteria > Verrucomicrobiota > Verrucomicrobiia > Chthoniobacterales > UBA10450 > Palsa-1392. The sequence goes on along the minus strand of JACCZO010000277.1, from coordinate 2,777 downwards.
CGCAGCAAGGGAAGATCGTCACCCGCGACATCACTCAGATCATCAGCGCAGGCACGGTGAGTGATCTTGACCTCCTGGACTCAAAGCGATCGAATTATCTCGGGGCTGTCTTCTCCGACGAGGAAATTTACGGTTTTGCCTACGCTGATCTCAGCACCGGGGAGTTTCGGCTCATGCAACTTCCCGATCTCCGGGGCCTGCTTGATGCCCTGGCCCGGGTGTCCCCGGCTGAACTGCTCATCAGCGACCGCCAGGAAGAACAGTTTGGTCAATTCGATCGTGTTTTATCCTACGATCACTACTCCTTCCTGCCAGAGAACGCGCGTTTTACGCTTTGCGAGCATTTCAAAGTAAAATCGCTCGACGGCTTCGGGTGTTCCGATCTGCCGCAGGCGATTGGCGCGGCGGGAGCCATCGTTCATTACCTAAAACATCAGCTGCGCAGGAAAATTGATCACCTGGCCTCCTTGCGCTGCGATGCGCCGGCGGATCACGTCATGCTCGATGCGGCCACGCAGGTAAATCTCGAGCTCGTCAGCTCCCGGGGAGCACGTGACACCAGCTTGCTGGCGACACTCGATCGCACCGTCACGCCCATGGGTGGACGCAGGCTGCGCAACTGGATTCTACAACCAATTCGCGATCTCGGGGAACTCGAATGCAGGCAACAGTTCATCGCCGACCTTCTGCAAGAGCCTGACCTTCTCGCCTCGCTCCGCGATTCACTGAAAGCGATCCGCGACCTGGAGCGTGCGTCCGGTCGGCTCAGCCAGGCTTCAGGAAATGCGCGCGATCTTGTCGCTTTAAAACTGTCGCTGGAACAAATCCCAGAGCTGAAGCGAGAACTGCAGAAATTTCTCGACCGCGTGGCCTTTGGAACAAACCGCCCGGCGCAGTTGAGCGGCCACAAATTCCTCGCGGAGCGTTTGCAGAAGCAAGTGCATGAAATGCCCGCCCTGGCGAAAAAATTGAGCGACGCATTGCTCGAAGACCCTCCCCTCGCCCTCAAGGAAGGAGGAATTTTTCGTGACGGCTTCAATTGCCAGCTCGACGAATTGCGCCACGGATCGCGCACTGGAAAAGGCTGGATCACCGAACTCCAGGAGCGGGAGATCGCGAGCACCGGAATCAAATCGCTCAAGGTGCGTTTTAACTCCGTCTTCGGCTATTTCATCGAGATCACGAAATCGAATCTCGCGAGCGTCCCTCCCCACTACACCCGCAAACAGACCACCGTCGGCGGCGAGCGCTTCATCACGCCCGAGTTGAAGGAAATGGAAGCCAAGGTCCTGGGCGCCGACGAGCGTGCGCGCTACCTGGAATATCAACTGTTCCAGACTCTGCGCGACGAGACGTTAGGGGAGCTGGCCCCCATCCAGCAGACCGCCGGCGCGATCGCCACCCTCGATGTCGTCTGTACCCTGGCCGAGACGGCGCGGCTTTTCCATTATTGCCGGCCGAAGCTCGACACTTCGTTGCGCCTTTGCCTGAAAGACGCGCGTCATCCGGTGCTCGATCAAAATCTTGCGGACGAGAAGTTCGTCCCGAACGATACCGACCTCGACGGGGAAAAACTTCGCCTCGCCCTTATCACCGGCCCGAATATGGCCGGCAAATCCACCTACATCCGGCAGGTAGCCTTGATTGTTCTGATGGCTCAGATTGGCAGTTTCGTCCCCGCGGCTACAGCCGAGATCGGCCTTGTCGATCGTATTTTTACCCGCGTCGGCGCGAATGACGATCTCTCGCGCGGGCAATCCACGTTCATGGTCGAGATGAACGAAACCGCCAACATCGTGAATAACGCGACCGAACGCAGCCTCGTCATCCTGGACGAGATCGGCCGCGGCACCTCCACCTTCGACGGCCTCTCGATTGCCTGGAGCGTGGCGGAATTTCTGCACGACAAAATCAGGGCACGAACCCTTTTCGCCACGCATTACCACGAGCTCACGAAGCTGGCGCAAGAGCGCAGCGGAGTCGGTAACTTCAACGTTGCGGTCCGCGAATGGAATGAGCAGATCATTTTCCTGCGCAAAATCATTCCCGGCGGGGCGGATAAAAGCTATGGCATCCAGGTCGCGCGGCTGGCTGGCCTGCCGCAGGAGATTTTGGAGCGCGCCCGGGAAATCCTTTCGCATTTAGAAAAGTCCAACGGCCCGGCGGAGACTCCGGCCCCGGTGAAGCGCTCGAAAAAGCGGTCGTCTGCGCGTCCGGCGACCAAACCACAAATGGATTTGTTTTGAGCGAATCCCTCTTCCCCGTCGGTTATACCAGGCAATCGGTCAGGTCAGCACACCGAAATGTCACGATCCCATGGCGCCTAACGATTAGTCTTAACTCGGGATGCTGAGCGACGAAGCGAGTCTCTGCCCACTTGTGGAGGAGCGTCTGGCCTCGAAGTTAGGCTGGAACCTCGAGCTCTTTCGGGGCGCTGCCTTCCCGCTGGCCGGGTTCGATCTCGTGATGAAGGCGCCATACGCGATTGTGAATCCGTCCGCTTTCTTTCTGGCGGGCCAATCACATCTGACTCATCTCCGCCTCAGCAAGTGGCTTAAGTTTGGTAATTCGATCGAGCAGCTGCATCATCTTTTTTACTTAGCGGCGCTTTACCATATTCATCGGATCGTTCTCCCGCCGAGCCGTGTCATCCAAGGTCGGACGGTGGAAGAATTTGAAGTCACAACCAGTGAGGATTCTACGGAATCCGGGCTTGGGCTGGCGGGCCTTTTTTACTATCTTGACCCGCTTGGACTCGACCGGCCGACCGAGAGCCA
>JACCZO010000273.1 GCA_013695925.1 Chthoniobacterales bacterium | reverse complement strand
CGATTTGCCGTCAAAGAGCCGGGCGGCCTTGAGCGCGATGACCCCGGGCGGGGTGTCGGCCGCATGCATATTCGTTAGGCAAAAAAGGAGGACAAGAGCGAACCGAAAAGCGCATTTCATCCCGCGGGTATAGGAGCGAGGAGCGGCGTTTGCAATGCTGTAGCCGCTTCACTCTGCCAGGCGCGCGGGGGTAATGGCCGTCCGGTCCAGACCCTTGCGTCCCAAGCATGCCCCGCTTTTTGCAGAGCGAAACGTCTACAGCGCATGCACCGCCAGCTCGGTCGTGTAGATCGACCCGTTAGGCGTGAGCCGGCTCGATTTGAGTTGGAAAGCGTCAATCGGGACGAGCCCGCCATCGAAGTCGGCGTGCGCTCGCAGAAACGGGCTCATCTTCTGCAGCGTGACGCCCTGGCAGCGCGCGAGAGTGAGGTGCGGATGCCATGGGCGCAAATCCGGTTCCATCCCAACGGCCAGCGCCGCGTCTGTCACCCGCTTGTGCAATTGAAAGAGATGCGGATGTCCCCGGCCGACCCCGAGCCGGATCACCTTGGGCCGGCCTTTGGCAGGAAAAGTACCGATACCCTGGAGCGGGAGGAAAAAGCGGGAAAAATGAATAGCGGCGAGCCTCGTGCGCAGGTCGGCGGCTGGTTCCGGCGCGACCTGACCGAGAAAGGCCAGGGTCAGATGCATCTGCTCCGCGGCCACCCAGCGCACCCCGGGCAACCCAGGATCCAGCCCAACGAGCGCTTCGGCGATCGAGGCCGGCACTTCCAGACCGACGAAAAGGCGCTGCACCGGCACCGGCTGGATCAGATTTCGTTGTTCTGCGCCATCTCCGCGCGACCGAGGCGCATCAGCCAGCCGGGTAATTTTTTCTCCCGCTGCGCTTCCTTGCCCGACTTGATTTCGTCTCCCTCCACTCCGACCGGCCCGGGGAGGAGACGGTTGACCAGTTTCATTATTTGACCGGTGAGATTCGGGAAAACGGCGTTGCCGATGATCGCGACCCGAGGCGGGAACCCGATGATGAGCGAAGACTGACCGTGGCGGCAGGCTTCGACGATCTTGGCCGCGGCGCGGTCGGCGTCGACCGCGGCAAAGGGCAGCGCGGTCGAAAGCGAAAACCAGCTGTATTCGGCGCCATGGTTCCCTTTGAACCTGGCATGCACCTGCGACCCGGTCCGCATCATGCCGGGCGTAACGGTAGTGACTTGGACGCCCTCGCGCGCGAGTTCGGCGCGGAAGGCGTCGGAAAGTCCCACCAGCGCAAACTTGCTCATGCTGTAAGGCGCCATGTGCGGCACCGCCACTTTGCCACCGATCGAGGCAATGTTGACGATCCGACCACCGCCGCCGCGCTGCATGTGCGGAAGGACCTGCTGGATCAAGTTGAAGGGCGCCCAGAAATGGAGCTGCATCGATTTCTCGAAATCCTGCCGGCGCATGTTTTCGAGCGGGCCGACTTCGATGATGCCGGCATTGTTGATCAGGACGTCGATTGTTCCGTAATGGTCGACCACGGTCTGGATCGCGCCTAACGACTGAGCGCGGTCGAGTAAATCGCACGGCACGGGGAGCGCTTTGCCGCCCAGCTCGCGCAGTTGCGCGCAGGCTTTGGCGAGCTCGTCCTCGTCGCGTGCGAAGAGGGCGAGGCGCGCGCCCTCGGCCGCGAGGCGGCGCGCGATCGTTAGGCCGAGGCCGCGCGAGCCGCCGGTCACAATCACGACTTTACCCGCGAAGGAAACATCGCGGCGCAAAGCGCGCGCAACGGCCCAGTAGGCCAGACCAATTCCGCCGAGAGTGAGAAGAGTGGAGCGCTTCATGTCGTTCACTGTAACAGCGAATGAGAAACGGGCGAAGCGCGGTGGCAATCCTCCGGGGAGCGCACGCGCCTCGCGTGCCCTTTGCGGCGCCTCGCCGCAAAGCCTTCCGCGCGAAGGTTTCCGACGAGAACGACAACAACCGTCAAGTCCTGACAATTCGGCGGGGCGCCGAATTTGGGCACGCGAGGCGCGTGCGCTCCCCGGCAGCTATGCGTCCGCCTCTACGGGTACGGCGGTCACCGTCTGATCCGCGATCGGTTTTCGAACGCTGAGCGCCAGTGCAAAGGCCACGAGCAAAATGGCCGCGCCGGCGAGGAAAGGCGTGCGCGCATAAAAATGCACCGGCTTGCCGAGATCAAACATGAGAAGCCAGCCGCCGAGGAGCGGGCCAATCAGGCGACCGAAGCTGCCGGCCGATTGCATGAGCCCGAGCGCGCGGCCTTGCCAGCTGCGATCGATCATCTGCGAAGCGAGACCGTTGAGAGTTGGATTGACGAGGCCGTTGGCGATTGCGAGCGCTGCGCAAACGACCAGGAGCATCGGAAGCGTCGGCGCGAACGGGAGCAAAGCGAGCGCGATGGCGAGGAGGAGGAGGCCGGTGCGGGCGAGCGCGGTTTCGCCAAATGTTTTCACGAGGCGACCGATCAAGCCGCCTTGCAAAATCACGCTGATGATGCCGATGAACCCAAAAATGTAACCGGTCTTACGGGCGTCAAAGCCGAACTGCTTTTCGGTGAAGAGGGCGAAGAGCGTCGTCATGATGGCGAAGCCGGTGATGGTAAAAAAATAAGTGGCCACGATCGTGCCGAACATGCGCGAATTGCCGTGCTGAAAAACATCCGCCATTTGAGTCCGCTTTTTCGGATGGGCGCGATCCTCTGCGGAAAGACTCTCCGGCAGGATACAATAAAGGAGCATGACATTCACCGCCGCGAGCCCGGCCGCGAAATAAAACGGCGCACTGTAGGAGATGTGGCTCATAACCCCGCCGATCATCGGGCCAAAGGTGAACCCGAGCCCAAAAGCCGCGCCGATGATCCCCATCGAGCGCGAGCGATTTTCCGGCGTACTGATGTCGGCGATGTAAGCCTGCGCGGTCGAGATGTTGCCGCCGGAAATGCCGTCGATGATGCGCGCGACAAAGAGCAGCGCGAGTGAATTCGCCCAGCCCATGACGAGAAAACCGAGCGCGGTCCCGGCCAGACTAACGATCAGGACCGGCCGCCGGCCGACGCGATCGGAAAGCCGGCCGAGGATCGGGGTAAAGATGATCTGCATCCCGGAATAGATCCCGGTCAGCCAGCCGATCTGGAGCGGGGTGGCGTCGAAATGCTGCGCGTAAAGCGGCAGCACCGGGATGATGATGCCGAAGCCCACCATGTCGATGAAGACGGTGAGGAAGATGAGGAAGAGCGGAGACATGATGGGAAGTGACGAGTGACGAGTGACGAGTGTTTAACAGAAGAAGCAAACTCACAAGTGGCGGCCTCTTGTCACTCGTCACTTGCCACTCGTCACCTCCCCATCACCCGTGCTTGCGATTGAAGCGGGCCACTTCGCGCGCCGTCTCGCGATCGGTCGCGCGCTTTTTCAAGTCGAGCCGCTTGTCGCGCGCTTCTTTCCCGGTCGCGACCCCGACCTCGGCTTTAATCCGGCCGTTCTTCCAATAGAGCTTCAGAATGACGAGAGTGCGGCCCGCGATATTCGTTAGGCCATAGAGCTTGTCGATTTCGCGGCGGTGGAGGAGGAGCTTGCGCACCCGCTTCGAGGCCGGCACTTCGTGGCTAGCCTGGAGGTAGGGCTGGATGTCGGCCCCGTAGAGAAAGGCCTCGCCTTTTTCGATCCGGGCAAAGGCATCGCCGATGTTGGCTTTGCCGGCACGGATCGATTTGACCTCGCTCCCCTTCAGCTCCACCCCGGCCTCGAACCGCTCGAGGATGTGGAAATCGCGCAGCGCCTTGCGATTGAGAATCGTCTCAGCGGGCATCGCTGAAGTGATGAGTGATCAGTGAAAAGTGACGAGTAGGAAACCCAGCGTCTCTCCGCTCGTCACTCGCCCCTTTTCACTCGTCACTTCCCTTCCGCGGCGGTCTCGTCCTTCAGTTCTTCGAAGGTGAGCTTGCCGGCGATGATTTCCTTTAAAGCGATATCGGTGAGGGAGGACTTGGGGGTGGCTTCGACGAGCGGGCGATGGCCGATCCCGAGTTGCCGCACGCGCTTGGAAACGACATTGATCAGCAACTGCTGGTTTGGGATCACTTTGGCTGCTTCTAGCAGGAGTTGAGCGGTCATATTTCTCGAGGAACGGACGGAACGGCTGGGCTCCGACGGAAATTGCAGGATGGTCGGCGAGCCATTCGTTAGGGCTGAAGCGTTGGAAATCGAAGCAAGCATCGTCGGGGCAAGCGGATTCGGATAATGCGTGCACTCAACCGGTTGTCAAAGGATTTTCTCGTGGCGATTGATTCACTTGCCAGCCGGGGCGAAGTGGGCAAAGTAGGGACGCTGCGCGGGGGGCGGGTTTCGATCCGATGACGGCGCGGCGGATTTTTCGGGCTGTGGCTCAGCTTGGTAGAGCGCCTGTCTCGGGTGCAGGAGGTCCAGGGTTCAAATCCCTGCAGCCCGACGTTTTCCCCTGTGCGAGCGTGGGTTATCTAAGCCACCGATCGCAACGGATAATCACAGATCGAAGAGACTGGCCGAAAATTATCTGTGTGAATCCGCGTTTATCTCTGGCTCAAATCGATGAATGATTCCGTTCTCACCACGATCGCGATCACGGGATTCACGATCGCGTTTTTCCATGCGGCCATCCCGACGCATTGGCTGCCATTTGTTCTCGCTGCCCGGGTCCAGCATTGGAATCGCTCTAAGACCCTCCTCATCACCGCGCTGGCGGCGACCGGGCACGCCTGTTTTACCGCCACTCTTGGGCTTGTCGTTGCCTGGCTCGGGATTGCCCTTAGCGCGCGTATCGGGGCGCTTTTCCCCTGGATTGCGGGTGGCGCGCTCATCGCCTTTGGCCTCTTTTATATTTTCCGGCAACTGACCGGCCACACCCACACGCATCTCCATCTCAGACACCCGGGCCATTCGCACGATCACGATCACGGGCACGATCACGGTGCGCATCGGCTTTCGTTTTCAAAATCCGATCTCGCCGCTATCTCCAGTCTGCTCGCGCTCCTCACCTTTTCCCCCTGCGAAGCATTTGTGCCGGTTTACGTTTCCGGCGTTCGCTACGGCTGGTATGGCTTTGCTTTGCTCACGGTCATCCTGACCGTCGCGACGATCGCCGGCATGGTCGCCTTCACCGGGCTCGCCCTCGTCGGCATCGAGCAGGTGAAACTGCGCTCCTTGGAAAAATATGAGGCCGGAGTGATGGGCGCCCTGTTGTGCGCCGTCGGCGTGCTGATTATCCTCTTCGAGAAATGACTAACGATTCTGTGGAGCTCAAAGTTGGTGATCCGGCGCCTGATTTTTCCGCCAGCGCCCTCGGTGGAAAATACGGGACCGGCAAAGTCGTTAGTCTAAAAGACTTTCGCGGCACCCCGGTGGTCCTTTATTTTTATCCGAAGGACGATACGCCCGGATGCACCGCCCAGGCCTGCGGCTTGCGCGATTCCTGGGACGACTTCGACGGCCACGCCGAGATTTTTGGGGTGAGTATAGATTCTGCCGCCAGCCACCAGAAGTTCATCGCCAAGTACGACCTTCCTTTCCCGCTCCTCTCCGATCCCGAGAAAACGATCGTCAACGACTACGGCGTCTGGGTCGAGAAAAGCATGTATGGCAAAAAATACATGGGCGCGGAACGGACCACGTTTGTCATCGGCGGCGCGGGGCGGATCGCGGCAATCCTGCGCCAGGTCAAGCCCGCGGAGCACGTCGACCAACTGCGCGAAGCGCTTTCGCTGTAGCCGGGGGCGCTCTCCCCGGCCCGAGCCGCGGCCGAGTCAACCGGGGACCGGGGTTAACGACCCCAGCTACAGATGCGCCGAAATGAGTTGCCAAGCGCGGCAATCAATTTACCTTCGCTCCTCTGTGGCCGGGTTCGGTCGCAGTTTTGGTTTCAGATGCTGAAGATCGGCACTCCGAAATCGGCAGACTTGAAACTCCTCTATGGGCTCGCTGAAAAAACGACGAAAAGCAAAAATCTCCAAGCACAAGCGCCGCAAGCGGATGAAAGAAAACCGCCACAAGAAGCGCTTGCGTTACAAGTCGTAATTCCCGGCGGTCGTTAGGCAGCGCGTTTCAGGCCGCGCTCGCATCCGGTCGCGTCTCGGCGGCCGGCGCGTACTTTCGCCTTTCCAAGGCTTTGCACCGCCTCGTCCACGAAGTGATCGGCAAGATGGAAACCCCTGCCGCCGGAATTCGCGCAGGATCAAGGCGCGATCGATGTCGTCAGGCATGAGGCTTGGAAAATCTGTCCAGTGATAGACCGGCTCCCTGTCGATCAAAGCACTTTTACACGGTCGGCCCGAACGCTCGGTGAATAACTGAGAAGCAGACCGGTAGCCAGGAAGACGGAGAGGAACTGGAAACGCATTGGTTTGCGGAACGAGTTATCGGAAAAGAGAAAGCGCTGACAAGTCGCAAAACGCCGCTCTCGCTGGCGGTACCAGTCATTGCTGCTTCGGTCACTCGTTAGGCTTCGTGAATTATGGCGCGGAAGCCTTTGCGGCCGACACGGCCGCCTCTACACTTGCCGTGATCGTTCATGGCTCCGCTATTTTTCGCTCAGCCGGCTGCTTTCCGGCGATGGCTTCGACAACATCATGCGACGACGACTGAGCTTTGGGTTGGGTTTTACAAAAAACACACGGGCAGGCGGAGTATTACGTGGCCGGAGTCGGTCGATGAAGCACTTTGTGTCGGCTGGATCGATGGGATCCGCAAGACGATCGACGAGGAGAGTTATGAGATCCGTTTCACGCCGCGGCGGCGCGGAAGTATCTGGAGCGCGGTCAACATCCGGCGCGCCGAGGCGCTGACGCATCAGCAACGCATGCAACCAACCGGCCTGAAAGCCTTCGCCGCGCGCATCGAGAACAAGTCCGGCATCTACTCCTACGAACAGCGCACCGCGGAATTACCAGAACCGTATGGCGGACTGCTCCGCCGGAACAAGAAAGCCTGGCAATTCTTCCAGACTCAGCCGCCCTCCTACCGGAAGACGATCGGCTGGTGGGTCGTAAGTGCGAAGCGGGAAGAAACCCGGCGCAAGCGCCTGCAAGAACTGATCGCGGAATCGGCGGCCGGGCGCCGCTTGCGCTGAAAAGGCGCCGCTCATCATTCCAGTTGAAGGGAAGCGGAACCGTCCCAAACTACGCCGATGCTTTCATCTTTCGGGCACGCCTCGCGCGTGCTGTTGTCGGGTCTGCTCGCGGGCAGTCTCATTCTTGGCCTAACGACCGCCGCTGAATCGCAATCATCGAGGGCAAAAGCAAAGAAGCCCGAGGCGACGCCGGAGACTCCCGTTTTTTCCAACGCCAGCCCCGTGCCCGCGCCGGCCAAAGCACCCGAGGCGCAAACGGGAAAGAAAGGCCAATTCGACGAGAAGCTCTGGAGCGGAATGGAGTGGCGCGAGGTCGGGCCTTTCCGCGGCGGCCGCGCAATCGCGATCGAGGGCGTGCCGGATGAACCGAACACTTATTACTTCGGCGGGGTCGCAGGTGGGGTTTGGAAAACGACCGACGGCGGCGCGAATTGGAAGCCAATCTTCGACAAGCAGCGCACCACTTCATCGATCGGTGCCATCGCGGTTGCGCCGAGCGATCACAACACGATCTACGCCGGAGCCGGTGAGTCGGCCCTGCGCGGCAACATTACCTACGGCGACGGCGTCTATAAATCGGTCGATGCCGGCCGCAACTGGCGCAACATCGGCCTGAAAGACACCCGCCACATCGGCGCGCTCATCGTTCACCCGGAGAACAAGGACATCGTCTTCGTCGCCGCGGTCGGCCACGCCTACGGGCCCAACGCCGAGCGCGGCATTTTCCGCACGACCGACGGCGGCAAGAGTTGGACGAAAGTTCTGTTCAAAGACGAGAACACCGGCGCGATCGACATCGTCTTCGACCCGCAGAATCCAAACACGCTTTTCGCCGCGATGTATCAGGTGCGGCGGCAGCCATGGTTTCTCTCCAGCGGCGGCGAAGGCAGCGGACTCTACCGCTCGACCGACGGCGGAAATACCTGGCAGGAATTGAAGGGGCACGGTTTGCCCGAAGGCATTCTCGGCCGCATCGGCGTGACCGTTTCCGGCGCGGATTCCAATCGCATCTACGCGATCATCGAGGCGAAGGAGGGCGGCATCTTCCGCTCCGAAGATGGCGGCGACACTTGGGAGAAAATCAACGACGACCTCCGCTTCCGGCAGCGCGCCTGGTATTTCAGCAAAGTCTACGCCGACCCGCGAGCGGTCGACACTCTCTACGTCCTGAATACCGGCCTCTTCCGCTCGGTCGATGGCGGCAAGAGTTTCAAGCTCCTCCCGGCGCGCCACGGCGATCACCATGGGCTCTGGATTGATCCGAAAAATCCCGACCGCATCGGCAACGCCAACGACGGCGGCGCGAGCATCTCGATCGACGGCGGCGAGACCTGGTCGACCTTGAACAACCAGCCGACC
>JACCZO010000262.1 GCA_013695925.1 Chthoniobacterales bacterium | reverse complement strand
CGATAAACCGCCGCGCGCGGCGAACTCAAATTCTGCTTCCGTCGGCAAACGTTTGCCAGCCCACTTCGAATACGCTTCGGCATCGGGATACGCGATCTGGACGACGGGATATTTTTCCTTTCCTTCGAGGTCGCTTCTCGGTCCCTGCGGATGTCGCCAGTCTGCCCCCCTTCACGTAGCTCCACCATTGGTAGTGATCGGTCAGCGGGACCTCATGATCGGTTGGCGCGAAAACGACCGCACCCGGATGAAAACTGGAGACCCAGTCGGGAACCCTGCTCAAAAGCCGGAGCCCGGAGCCGTGGAAAATCACTTGGCAATTCTTACGCGTCACTGACTATTCAGTCGTGCAGCGGTTTATTGCCATCGCTTTCCTGCTGGCTCTTGTTTGTCCTCCTTGGACCGCTGCGACTGAAACCAGACCGAATATCGTTCTCATGGTCGCGGACGATCTCGGTTATCGCGACCTTGGCTGCTATGGCGCAACCAAAATCAAGACGCCGCGGGCGGACCAACTCGCGGCCGAAGGTGTGCGCTTCGTCGATGCGCACTCGATCAGCAGCGTGTGCGACCCGTCGCGTTATTCGATTCTGTGCGGCGCTTACATCTGGCATGCCAGACTTGAAGGGAATTATGCACTCTACTTTCACGACGGACAGATCACCCTTCCGTCGCTGCTGAAGGCAGCGGGCTATCACACTGAAGCGCTCGGGAAATGGCATCTCGGTTTCGGTCGCGGCAGGAAGGATACGGATTGGAACAAGGAACTGAAGCCGGGGCCACTGGAGGTTGGCTTCGATTACTTCTTCGGCACGCCGGGGACGCACGACGGGGCACCTTTGGTCTTCGTCGAGAATCATTACGTCTTTGGTCTCGACCCCGCGGACCCGATTCGGGTCGATCGCTCGCCTAAGTACGGTGCGACGGGAAAGATGATCGGCGGCGCCAAGGCGGCGGCAGCCCGCCCCGACGATCGCATCGACTTCATCGTGACAGACAAGGCGGTAAAGTTCATCGCGGGGCAGTCAGAAAAGGCGCCGTTCTTTCTTTATCTCGCCTTCACCGCACCGCACGTGCCGATCAATCCCGCGCCGGAATTTCGGGGGAAGAGCGAAGCCGGGCTTTACGGCGACTACATCGAGCAACTCGATTACTGCACGGGTCGGGTGCTCGATGCGCTCGAGAAACACGGCTTCGCAAAAAACACGCTGGTGATTTACACGAGCGACAACGGCGGAGTGTTACTTCGCGATCCCCTCGACCTCGGGCATCGTAGCAATGGCGAGCTGCTCGGACAGAAGACGGACGCGTGGGAAGGCGGGCATCGCATTCCGTTCATCGCCCGCTGGCCCGGGCATGTGCCGGCGGGCACAGTGCGGAAAGATTTGTTCTCGCAGGTGGACATCATGGCGACCTTCGCGCAGGCGGCGCACATCGCGCTGCCTGCTGGCGCGTCACCCGATGGGATTAGCCAACTCGCAGCATTCATTGATCCCGGGGGGACACCGTCGCAACGAAACGAAACGGCGTTCCTCGGCATAGCGAGCTATGCGCTTCGAGAAGGCGACTGGTTCTACATGCCCAGGCAAGGCAGCGGCGGCCGAAGCGCCCCGGATAAAAAAGGCATACCTTGGAAGAAGACGGGTTTCAGCAACAGCGACATCGATGAGAAGGGCAAGATCAAACCCGACGCGCCTCCCGATCAGCTTTACAATCTCGCCGATGACATCGGCCAAGCGCGCAACCTGACGCTCGATCAACCGAAACGCGCCGCTGCGATGCACGCGCGCATGGATGAATTGGGGTTACGTTTCACGAGTCTGGCAGTAGTCGGCCAGGTCAAAACGCGCGCGACAGACCCCGCGAATTCCCCCACTCCCCAGGCATCGGCCTCACCGGCTCCGCGCCCTTGATGGTTGACTGGGAAGTCATTTCGATTCTTAGGCACGGGCAAAAATATGGATAGCGTTTCGACTCCGATTACAGAAGCAGACGCCCTCAGGAATTTGATTTCCAGACTCGCCCCAGTTTCCCCATCCCAGGGTCTTATTCGCCTCGGCCCCGCCGGGGATGGTGGCTATCTTGTCCCGGAAGACCTGGAAGGAATTGAAGCGTGCTTTTCCCCGGGCGTTGGCCGTACTTTTGGATTTGAGCACGACTGTGTCGAATTGGGGATGCAAGCATTCCTAGCCGACAAATCCGTGAACAGGCCGCCCGCGGCCGATGCAGCTTTTCATTTCGTGCAAAAATATATCGGTGCGACGACATCGACCGACTTTATGACTCTCGATGACTGGGTGGCCACGTCGCTGCCGCAGTCCCAGTCCGATTTGTTGCTCCAAATCGACGTCGAGGGATACGAATAGAAATCTTTCTGAGCTTGTCGAACCGATTGTTGAAACGCTTTCGAATTATTGTGGCGGAATTTCACGAGCTCCCCATGCTTTGGAGTCAACCATTCTTTCAGTTGGCTTCCCGGGCTTTTGACAAACTCTTGCAGAGTCACACCTGCGTCCATCTGCACCCCAATAACTGCCTCGGATCGTTAGTCATCGAAGACCTGGAAATTCCACACCTTATGGAGTTCACATTTCTCCGATCTGATCGAATTGAGAAGTCAACCTTCGCCAAACATTTTCAGCATCCTTTGGACCGGGATAACACAGGAAAGCCAGCACTTCCGCTCCCCGCTTGTTGGTACGCAAGAGAGGACGTGCCAGTTGGCGGAGACAGAGTTGACCCAACAGGTGCGCTCCGCTAACGATAGCGTTTATCGCCGCGCCGACGCAATCAGCTCGGAATCGATGTCCACCAGGCGTTTTACATGGTGGTCGAGCAGGTGGACGGGAGCCAGCCCAGGTTGCCGCAGCGGATGAGCAAGGAAGCCTTACTCTCCTGGGCAGCCAGGCTGCGTCGGCAGCATCCCCCAGCCGCCCTCCACGCCCTCTACGAAGTGTGCGGGTTCGGCTTTGGGTTGCAGCGGCAACTCAGGGCCCTTGGGATCGCCGGTCACGTGATCTGCCCGCAGAAGCTCGACGAGGAGCGCCACCAGCGGGTGAAGACCGATTGACGCGAGCTCGCGTTACTAACCCCCAAACCCAGGAGCGTCTCCGCATTAAACTGATCGCCTCGCGGCGAAATTGGGATACCGGTTTGCGCGGCCCGGGGCGGCCAAAGTATAGACTGGCTGCGAGGATGGCGATGATTTCTGAAGGGGACGCAATTGAGCGGAGATTCGGGCGATCCTTGCTTGACTCTGCTGCCGGCATAGCGGTTTTTCGCAGGCGATGTCGCGGCGTTCACCGATTTTGGAAAAGGAATCGCGCCCGTCGTTCTCGCGCACGACCCGGATGGCGCTGAGTTATCTCGCGCTTTTTGTCTTCACCGCTTTCGCGCTTTACCCGATCAGTCGCCTCGTCACGATCGCGCTTCGGCCCGGCGACCAGTTGCTTTCGTCCTCGCTCGCGCTGATCCCGCGCGGCGCGACGCTGGCCAACTTCCGCATCCTTATTTTCGAGACGCCGTTTCTGCGCTGGCTCGGGAATTCCGCTCTCATTGCGCTCGCTGTCACGATCACCGGCGTGGCTCTCGCCTCGACCGCCGGCTACGCCCTGTCGCGTTTTCGTTTCCTCAGCCGCAGCTCGACCCTCAACGGTCTCCTCGTGACCCAGATGTTCCCGGCCACGATGCTCCTCCTGCCGCTCTACCTCATCCTGATCAAGCTCAGCCTGATCAATTCCTATCTCGGGGTCATCATCATCTACACCGCGACTGCGCTCCCGTTCTGCATCTGGCAATTAAAAGGCTACTACGACACCATCCCGCTCTCGCTCGAGGAAGCGGCCGGGATCGACGGCTGCACACGCTGGCAGGCCTTTCGGCTCATCGTCCTGCCGCTCTCTGCGCCCGCGCTGGTCATCACCGCGCTCTTTTCTTTCATGACCGCGTGGAACGAATACGTCGTCGCCGCGCTCGTCCTGCAGGACGTGGAAATCTTCACCCTCCCCTTAGGCTTGAAGATGTTCCAGTCGAACATGAGCACGCAATGGGGTCTCTACGCCGCCGGCGCGCTTCTCGTTTCCATTCCGGTTGTGCTTCTGTTTCTCGTCCTTAGCCGTTACCTCATTTCCGGTTTGAGTCCCGGGGCGGTCAAAAAGGTTGAAGCTGCAGCTTTGTCTCGATGAGAAAATTCCGTTTCGTCCTCGTCCTCCTCCTCGTTCTCGATTGCCCACTCGTCAGGGCCGATGAGACGAATATCGCCGGGGACGACGCCAGCCAGGAGGCCTCGAGATCCAGGCCGCCGCCGACAAAGAGCTGACTAAGCTCCCCGGCCGGAAATTATCCAAGGCCGGCCCCATCACGAGCCTGGCGATTTTCGATCGCGAGGGCGAAACGACCGACGCCTTCTGAACTCCCTCTAAGTCGCGCGGGAAAACAAGTAAGGCGGGGAACTTCGCCCCTCCGACTTCATCCTTTTGACTTCGGGAGTGCACCCGGCGCGGCTCGAACGCGCAACCTACGGCTTCGGAGGCCGTCACTCTATCCAGTTGAGCTACGGGTGCGGCGGTCGGCAGTATAACGGCCGAGTCGGAAAGCACAACCGCTCCAGCC
>JACCZO010000246.1 GCA_013695925.1 Chthoniobacterales bacterium | reverse complement strand
TTTTGCCGGGCGAGAATTGGGAAAAGGAGACGCGTTCCCCGCTCACCGCCATCGGGCTGAACGTAAAGCCGGGGGACTTCATTCTCGCGATCAACGGCACGCCGGTCTCGAGCCTGCCGAATCTCTACGACGCCCTCATCGGCACCGCCGACAAGCAGGTGACGCTGCGGGTGAACTCAAAGGCGAGTGAAGACGGAGCGCGCGACATCACGGTCGTGCCGACAGCGGATGAGTCTCCGCTCTATTACCTCGACTGGGTCCAGCGCAACATCGAGTACGTGAACAAGAAAACCGGCGGCCAGGTCGGCTATCTCCATATCCCGGATATGGGTGAGGACGGGCTGAACGAATTCACCAAGCGTTTCTTCCCGCAGCTGCGCAAGAAGGGCTTGATCATCGACGTGCGCGGGAACGGCGGCGGCTTTGTTTCGCCGCTCGTTATTGAACGCCTGCGGCGCTCTCTCGTCCTCGTCGCGATGTCGCGCAACGGCATTCCGCAAACCAATCCGCCGCACGTCTTCCTCGGGCCGATGGTCACATTGATCAACGAATTCTCGGCCTCAGACGGCGACCTATTCCCGTTTCGTTTCAAGGCGATGGGTCTGGGCAAACTGATCGGCAAACGCACCTGGGGCGGCGTGGTCGGGATTCGCAACCCCCTTCCCTTGCTCGATGGCGGCCAGCTTTTCCGGCCCGAGTTCGCTCCTTACATGCCGGATGGAAAAGAGTGGGCGATTGAAGGCAAAGGCGTTGAGCCGGACATCGTGGTCGATAACGACCCGGCGAAGGAATTCCGCGGCGAAGATCAGCAACTCGACCGCGGCATCCAGGAGGTGCAGGCGGAGATGAAGAACAAGAACTACGAGCTGCCGCCGATCCCGCCCTATCCAAACCGCAACCCGATCCCGGGTAGTTAGACCGGGCGGGCTGTGATAGAATAGCGGCATGTTTCTGCCGAATCAGAAAGTCGTCTGTGTGGACGGCCGCTTTCCGCTCGGGATCGAACAGCTTTACCACGAGCTGCCGAAGGAAGGCTCTACCTACACCATTCGCGATATCGTGCCCGGCGTCGGCCTGACCGGCGACGAAGGCGAGGTGGCCGTTTATCTTTGCGAGATCAAGGGACCCAATAACGCGCACGGCATCGAGCGCGGTTTTCGCGCCGAGCGCTTTGCCCCTTTGCAAACGACGGAGGAAAGAGCGGAAGAAGAATCCTACATCGGCCTGCCCGATTTCCTTCCCGCCTGAGTCTTTGCCTCATGTTTGCCCGTTCGCTTTCGCGCCTGGTTTGCAGCCTGGCTCTTCTTCCGCTTCTTCACGCGGACGGCGCGGAGGAGTCCCCCGCGCGGAAGGACACTCCGGAAAACCGGATCAAGGCGATCAAAACGCGCCTCGGCGGACGCCTCGGCGTCGCCGCTCTCGACACCGGCAGCGGCCGGCGGGTCGAGCACCGCGCAAACGAGCGTTTCCCGATGTGCAGCACCTTCAAGGCGCTGGCAGCGGCTGCGGTCCTCCATCGCGTCGATGAAAAAAAGGCAGAGCTCAGCGACATCGTGCCATACACCGAAGGCGACCTTCTCGAGTACGCCCCCATCGCTAAGAAGCACGTCGCCGAAGGCGGAATGACGCTCGCGGCCCTGTGCGCGGCCGCCATCGAATACAGCGACAACACGGCCGCCAACCTCCTCCTCCAGACCATGGGCGGGCCGGCCGGCCTGACTCGTTTCGTGCGTTCGCTGGGCGACGAGAAAACCCGGCTCGATCGCATCGAGCCGGACCTCAACAGCGCCCTGCCCGGTGACGAACGCGACACCACGACGCCGCGCGCGATGGCCGACACCCTTCGCGCGCTTCTGCTCGGCGAAGCGTTGTCGGCCGCGTCGCGGCAACAACTCGAAAGCTGGCTCCTCGCCAATACCACCGGCGGCGACTTGATCCGGGCCGGCGTGCCTAACGACTGGAAGGTCGGGGACAAAACCGGCCGCGGCAGCAACGGCGCGACGAACGACGTCGCGATTCTGCGGCCGCCCGGGAAGGCTCCGATTCTGCTCGCGATTTATTCTGTCGAGTCGACGGCGCCGCGAAAAGAAGTGCAGGACGCGATCGCGGAGGTCGCTCGAATCGTCGCCGAGATATTCTAGAGCGACTGCCGCTCTCCCGCCCGAGGACCGGCTGGCACCGGGCAGCTCTGCGCGCACCGAGCAAAGGTTACAACCCTGTTATCTTTCAATGTTCGCGGACCTGGGTTTCCCAACGGTATGTGCTCTTGCAACAAGAAACACAAACCGGAGAAACTTATGAAACCAACCTGCCATCACGACCGCTTCCCTGCCAACAACCCGATTTCGTTCCACGAAGTTGGTTCCCGCATTCGCGTCGCCGCCTTCGCCATCCTGGGAGCGACTGTCCTGTTGTTTGGCAGCGTCGCTGCATCGACCAGCTACGCGCAGCAGAATGCGCCGATGGACGATTCCAGCCCGTCACCGAGCCCGAGCCCCTCGGCCAGCCCGAGCCCGTCGCCCAAGCCTTCGCCGAGCCCAAGCCCGAGCCCGAGTCCCTCGCCGAAGCCTTCGCCAAGCCCGAGCCCATC
>JACCZO010000239.1 GCA_013695925.1 Chthoniobacterales bacterium | reverse complement strand
CTTCGCCGGCTCGACAGAGTCTCGCTCCACCGATAAGGCCGGAGGCCGACCATGAGCATTCGCTTTCCGAAATCGTTCCGAAACAAATCTCTTTGTTTTCCTCGGCGTCCTCTGCGATCTCTGCGGTGAACATTTTTCCTGATGAAGCTGGCAGAACTCACACGCCTTTACGATCAGCCACTCTTCGATCTCATCGCGCAGAGTCGCGCTGTTCACCTCCAGCACTGGCGCGGCGAGCAGGTCCAGCGCTGCAGTCTGCTCTCGATCAAGACGGGCGGATGCAGCGAAGATTGCGCCTATTGCGCGCAGAGTGCGCATTATTCCACCGGACTGGAGCGGGAGGAGTTAATGCCGGTGGGTGAGATCATGAGTGCGGCGCAGCGGGCGCGGGCGCAGGGCGCGACCCGCTTTTGCATGGGCGCGGCCTGGCGCGGGGTCCGCGCTGGCACGGCGAAATTTGAGCAGGTGCTGGAAACGGTGCGCGAGGTCAGCCAGCTCGGGATGGAAGTTTGCGTGACGTTAGGCGAAATCGGCCCTGCCGAGGCGCGCAAACTGAAAGAGGCGGGCGTGACCGCCTATAATCACAACATCGATACCTCGCCGGAATTTTATCCCGAGATTGTCAGCACCCACACTTTCGAAAATCGCCTAACGACCATCGCGGCTGTCCAGGCAAGCGGAATGTCGGTCTGTTGCGGCGGGATCGTGGGAATGGGCGAGAGCGCGCTCGATCGCCTGCGCATGGTCGAGGTGCTGAGCAATTTCGAGCCGCAACCGGAGAGCGTGCCGATTAATTGCCTGATGGCGATGCCGGGCACGCCGCTGGCCGAGCAGCCGCCGGTCGACATTTTCGATCTCGTCAGGCTGATTGCGGTGACGCGCCTGGCGATTCCCAAGGCACGCCTTCGCCTCGCTGCCGGCCGCACCCGACTGACCCGCGAAGGCCAGGCGCTTTGTTTTTTTGCCGGCGCCAACTCCATTTTTTACGGCGACAAACTGCTCACCGCCGCGAATCCGGCGGCGAATGCCGATGTAGCGCTTTTGCGGGAGCTGGGACTGGTTCTGGAAGAAGTTGAGAGTGGTTAGTCGAGTCGAAGAGCACGGCTGCCAGGCAGGGTTTGCTGGCTTGCGCCGAAGCAAACATCCGCATACTCGTTAGGCATTGCTCGCTTGCTCCGAGGAACGAAGCCGATATAAGCTCTCCCCGAAACGCACGTCATGCCCGAACTCTCACGTTTTTACGGTATCATTATTCGGATGTTCTCCGAGCCTTCGGAGCAACATCACGTCCCCCATTTCCACGCCTACTACGGGGAGCAAGTCGCCGCCTTTTCCATTTCGCCGGTTGCACTCATCATTGGTTTCGTCCCGCAGCGCCAGCAGCGGCTCGTTGAGGCCTCGGCCGAGCTTCACGTGGAAGAATTGCTCGCCGATTGGGCGCTTCTGGAGCAGGGCCGCAAGCCTTCTCCAATCACTCCTTTGGTGTAGAGTAGCGCCATGAACCATCCGCTTTACCGCATCACCTCGTGCGAGCACATCGCTCCGTATTCGCTGCGTCTGCGCTTCGACGATGGCTTGGTGCGCACTATTGATTTCGAAGCGATTCTTGCGGGCGAGCTTTACGGGCCGCTGCGCGACCCGGCGGCTTTCGCTCAGGTCGCGCTCGACCCGGAGGTTCATACCGTTGTCTGGCCATGCGGAGCCGACTTCCACCCGGCTACCCTTCACGATTGGCCCGAGCACGAGGCGGCTTTTCGTGCCGCTGCCGAACGCTGGAGCCATGCCAATGCAAACGCCTAACCATTCCTCTGTCGTTATTTGGCCGGGCAGCCGCCGATCGATATTTTCGATCTCGTTAGGCTGATCGCGCTCGCGCGGCTGGCCCTTCCCAGGGCGCGTGTCCGCCTCGCCGACGGGCGCACCCACCTGACCCTCCTTGCCTGATATTTTTGTAAGATTCGCGGTGTCGAACCGCTGGAGACATTTGCGCGGCAAACGACTTTTCACTGGGGAAAAAGCCCCAAAACGGCCTTCTTGGCGTAAGGGCTCGATCGCCCGCGAAATTGAACCGTTGAAAATATTTTAAAAAAAAAGCGTGACAGCCGCGCGGAAGACCGATACAAAAGACAGACTTAATCAGAACTAATTCGTAAAAAAATGAAAAAACTCAGCGTCATCATCGGCTGCCTTCTTCTGACGGCAGGTTTCACTTTCGGGCAAACGCAAACCTTGTCGTTTGACGACCTCAACGGCACTCCGAACGCGGGCACTTACAATTCGACTGACACTTTCACACTCAACGTGAACTTGACTCTGTCCGGTTATGATGCGGCTACCCTTGATGCCGTCGGGTTGAGCTATTTTCTCCAAACCGAAACCAGCTTGGCACCTTTTATTTCGATAACTAGTATCACCTACTTCACCTTCACTGACAGTACACAGCCATCAACCCCGAAAATTTTTGATGACCCGCTCGGTGCCAACCCGGGCTTTCTGACTGCACGTTATAACGATGGCGTCAATATGGACCAAGGTGATCTTGGCGCGACCGCAAACACCTTCACGGAAAATCGCGGAGACGGCACCTATTTGATCACTCAACTTGGCTTCTCTCTCAGCGGGGCTCCCGCCGGATCATACACGCTGGCCTCTACAACTTTAAGCCCCAAAGTGTCCCAAGTAACCGACAACAACTTTGACTCCCATTCTATTCCCCAAGCCAACTACTTCCTCACCGTTGTCCCTGAGCCATCCACCTGGTCGATGCTCGCGGTCGGTGGGCTTGGAGCGATCGGATTCACCATCCTGCGCCGTCGGAAGCAGCGCGCCTAACGAATTGCGAGTTTGTTTTGGAGCATCGGCGGCCGTTTCGACGCGGCCGCCGATGTTTTTTTTGCCGCCACGACTTTTTTTTGAAACGACCGGTCGACCGGAAGCCAAACTTTTCGATTGACCCGGTGGTTCGCGCCCCGCTAACCTCCTGGCCGATGAAAGCCATTCTCGGTTCGCTCCTCTGCCTCGTTCTCGTTTCCTCCGAATGTTTCGCCCTCAAAGGCGGGCCGCCCTACCCGGCGAGCACCAATATCATTGGCACCTACGCCGGCGTGCTCCAGCCGGCCTTCGACCCGACTGATCCCTTTTCCGCCAATTCGTTAGGCGTCTTCACCCTCGGCGTGCCGAGCACCGGCGCTTCCACCGGCACCTTCATCATGTTCACGCGCGGGCGCATTTTTGGGGGCACGATCCAGGGAGTGGGCGACGTCAATAAAGCCACGGTCAGCGCGCTGCTCGACGCCAGCTTCAACTACACGCTCACCGTTATTGACGACCTCGGTGTTCCCCAATCGATCGAAGTGACCGCGAGCGTGAACGGCCCGCTCAACGCCAAAGTGGTGCCGACGCGCAGCCCCTTTGCGATTTCCAGCGCCAAGCTCAAGGGCGACGCCACGGTGTTCATTTCCAACGGCGGAGTTACCGGCGATGGCGACCCGATCATCGACGGCACACTCTCGCTCGACGTGATGGGCTTCAAGCAGTCCAGTGCCGAACCCGCCACCGGCACCATCGCGCCGCCCACAGGCTAACGTGCCGGCCGGATGACCATTCGCCGCCCGGCGGCCGCGTCGTTTACCCTCCTCGAGCTGCTTATTGCGCTCGTCATCATCGGCATCCTGATCACGCTCCTCATACCGGTCTACAGCCACCTGCGGGAGCGGGCGCAAAAGGTGCAATGCATGGCCAACCTGCGCGGCCTCTATGTCGGAACGGAGGCCTACATCCAGCGCAACGGCAGCTGGCCGCAAATTTTCGCGAAGAACTATGGGGAAACGGAGGACTTCGCCAACGCCTGGGTGGCGGCGCTGGCGCCTTTCGGGATCGAGCGCCGCACTTGGATCTGTCCGACCATCCAGGAACTCCTCCACAACCCCGATTACAAGGAACCGGCCCATGCCCGGATCGATTACGTCTCGACCGGGTTCGACGACAAACCGACCTCGCCCCACCAATGGCCTCGCCAGCCCTGGTTCATCGAGACCGGCGACGTGCACGGCAACGGCAACCTCATCATCTTCACCGACGGCAGCATCGCCGAGACGAACGATGTCCTGCCGAAATAAAATTTCAAGGCGGTGGCGACGTCGGCGATGGTCGAGAGGTCCACCGGCGGAGCTTAACAGTTTGCGTCGCGGAGCGAACAAGATTCCTCTGCCGTGCCGGCTAATTGTTGGTGTGGAAACATTGGGGATTGGACAAGGAAGGGCGCTTTGAAAGCGCCCTCGGCGGTTACAAACCGCCGCTCCTTGGGGTGCCACTCGTGTCTAAAATTTGACATTTTTGGGACAGGAACTCCTCCACAACCCGGATTACAAGGAGCCGGCCCATGCCCGGATCGATTACGTTTCCACCGGGTTCGACGACAAACCGACCTCGCCCCACCAATGGCCGCGCCAACCGTGGTTCATCGAGACGGGCGACGTCCACGGCAACGGCAACCTCATCATCTTCACCGACGGCAGCATCGCCGAGACGAAGAACGTCCTGCCGAAATAAATTCCCATTGTTTTCAGATTTGGATTGACAATGTCACCGGGCGGCCCGCCTAATCACTGCATTCCCCAGCTTTACTAGATATTCCCGACCCGCTTCAAGAGGGTAGATCGCGTCGGCCTTGTCGAGAGAGGCTCCGGTTAATCGAAGGTCTCAAGATGCAATTTCTGGCAGCGCAATACCGGAACTCTCCGGCCTTTCTTCGCGTCTCAGAAATCTGGGCCTGGTCGCGCAATGATCCCACCGACCAAGAAAGGAAATCGCTCGTATGAAAACAAAACCCATTTCTCGAGGCGCCTTCTTCAATTCACGCGTTCTAATCGGTTTTGCTCTTTGCTCCGTGGGGCTCCTCCCGGCTTTGGCTGGTGAGTCAAACCGCAACATTTCATGTCTTAGCATTAATTCGTATCAAATAGATCTGGATCTGGCGTAGGCGCTTATCCTGGGAGCCTCTTCCCTCTTTCAGACCTGTAGTCGCAGGTGGAACCACCAGGTGAAAGAACCAACCATATGTATTCGATAGGCAAACTCCTTACAACGATCAGTCTCATTAGCGCATTCGTTCTCGCTGCTACCACAACGCGAGCGGTTGACCCGCCGCCGGACGGAGGCTACCCGAACCGAAACACTGCTGAAGGCGACTCCGCCCTCTTGAAGCTCACCACCGGCACGGACAATACAGCCGTCGGATTTGAAGCGCTCCTTAACAACACAATCGGCTCCGAGAACACGGCGAATGGCTCTCAGGCGCTCTTTAGCAATACAACCGGCAGCCGCAACACAGCCACCGGTTGGCAAGCGCTCTTTAGCAGCACCACCAGCAGCCAAAATACGGCCTACGGCTATCAGGCGATGTTGAGCAACACAACCGGCAGCAACAACACGGCCACTGGCGGCGCGGCGCTTTATTCCAACACTACCGGCTACCTCAATACGGGCACTGGCGGGGGGGCGCTGGCTAATAACACCACCGGCTACAACAACACGGCCGTGGGCCAGGCGGCGCTTTTATTGAACACGACTGGGAGGGAAAACACCGCAATCGGTTCCGCGGCAGGTCTCAATATCACCACCGGCAACTACAATATTGATATCGGGAACAATGGTCACGCGGGTGATAACAGAACAATCCGCATCGGTACCAATCAGCAGTTTAATACATACATCGCTGGCATCAGTGGACGGATGGTGGCGGCAGGCGTGGGAGTGATTGTCGATACGAACGGACATTTGGGCACGGTCGTTTCCTCGGCGCGCCACAAAGACGCCATCAAATCGATGGACAAAGCCAGCGAAGCGATTCTTTCCCTGAACCCGGTGACCTTCCGTTACAGGAAGGCACTTGACCCGATTGGCATCCCACAGTTCGGGCTTGTAGCGGAGGAAGTGGCGAAGGTGAATCCCGATTTAGTGGCTCGTGATGAGAAAGGCCAGCCCTACACAGTACGCTACGAAGCGGTGAACGCGATGTTGCTCAACGAATTCCTCAAAGAGCATCGCAAAGGAGAGCAGCAGGATAGCAAGATCGAGCAACTGGAAGCAACCGTTGTAAGCTTGCAATCAGAACTCAAAGCGCAGGCCGCCCAGGTCCAGAAAGTGTCCGACCAGCTTGCGGCGAGCAAGACTGCCCCGCCAATGCTCGTTAACAATCAGTAGAACTGTCCAAGGCAAACCAACATTAATGACCGGGGGGGTTTACGACCCTTCAGGAGGGTGCAGACGGGGTCGAGGTCGTGTCTAAAGGGCGTGTTGCTCAAATCATACAGTGCCAAAACAGTGTGTTCTTTGAGGATTCAAATCACCGCCGCCGGAAATCAAAACGCAATACAGGTCAATCTCGTGCCCCATTTTTTCTTCGATTTCGCCAATGGCAGTTTGAGCAACACGCCCTTTAGACACGACCCTCCCCGATCTCCCCCCATCATCCCAACATCACCGCCCGCGCCATTCCTGGACAAATCGAGATCACGGGCAACAAGCCCGGTTTCGATTCGGTCACCATCCAGATGCGCCTGGAAGGGACGAGCGATTGGACGACGATCGGGGTGAAGGTCAACCATTTCGCCTTCTTCGACACGACCACGCCGCAGGTGGCCGGCAAACCGGAACAGCGGGAGTGCCGGGCCCTCGGCATGATGGGCGACCAGCAAGTCGGCCAGCCGAGCGATATCGTAACCGCGGTCTGGTCGGATTAGAATCGAGTTGCGCGATCTTGTTCACAGTAAGTCAGGCGACTTTAGGGAGTGGTCTTGCAGTTTAGCAATGCGGCTCTGGCCCGCCGCCCTCGCAACAACCCGCGCTCTTCCTGCGGAGGCAAGCACGCTTTCTTTTTCCCACTCATGCAGCCATAATGTCTAGACGGCTTCGCGCTTTTCCTGCGAACGAAACTCGGATACGCTGCTCCGCGTGGCGGATTTTCGGTTTACAGAGTACTTCGAAACCGATGTTTCAATGCGCCGACCTTATCTCACCAAAGAGATATGCATCCGCGTCGTTCAGAAGCCGCTGCGGAGCGAGCCACAGGAGCACAATCGTTTCCGCTTCTGGGCGGCTGTCCCGGAGCTCGATGGCCGCTTCTTGCGTGTCGTCACCCTCGCTGATAAGCTCACTATTCACAACGCCTTTCCAGACAGGAGATTTCGCCCATGAAGCTGCATTATCACGCGGAGACTGATTCGCTTTATATCGCGTTTTCTCCCAAGCCGAGTGCGGAGAGCGACGAAGTCGCCGAAGGCGTCGTTCTTGACTTCGATGCCAATGGACGCTTAGTCGGCATCGACATCGACAACGCTAGCCACAAGCTCGACCTGCACGAACTGAAGGCAGAGCACATTCCCGTGCCAGCAAACGCCTCCTAACCATATGGTGGAAGAATCGCGGTCAGTCTGTGGGTCGGTCTGTGCATAAAGAGAAGTTGATTTGACGTTTGGCTGTCCTGAGCTCGTTTCAGTCCGATAAAAGATGGCAACATGCACAGACCGACTCCGGTTCCCAAATCCCTCTTTTTAGGGCAGAACTACGTTTATGTCAGGTCCACTTTTCGGGGTCAGTCCAATGCAGCGACGCGGCCTTGACTGCCGCGTCGGTGTCAGCACCCTATCGGCATGCTATTGACGGCCGTTTTGATTCCTGCTGAGGAAGGCGGCTTTGTCGCGCTGAATCCCGAGACAGGCTCGACGACGCAGGGCCAGAACGTGCCGGAAGCCATTGCCAATCTTCGCGAGGCTACGGAGCTTTATCTGGAGGAGTTCCCGATTCAAAGCGCTGGTCAGGCCCTTGTGACGACTTTCGAGGTTTCGGCTTCTCGTGCCTAAGCTCCCGCGCATCTCCGGTCAGGAGGCGGTGCACCGGCTAGAGCGATTAGGTTTCGCGATCGTGCGCCAGCGCGGTAGCCACGTTGTTATGAGACGCGGCGCGTTTGGCTGCGTGGTTCCCAACCACCGTGAGATCAAGGTCGGCACCCTTGAGGCGTTCTTCGGCAGGCCGGCGTCTCAAATGAAGAATTCGCCGAGCCAGAGTAAGTCATCTTCCGGCCCGCCGCGCTCGGGGAGATCATGCTTCTTCTCGTTGTTATTCAGGCCGCCGCGGTAGATTGCGCGACTAGCTCCTGGTAGAGCCTTTCGTAACTTTCCGCTGCCAGCGCCCAGGAGAAATCAAGAGACGCCGCGCGTTTTCTCAGTCGCTCCCATTCCGCCTGATTTTCGAAGACTTCGCGGGCTCGCTTGATTGCGTCCCAGAATGGCTCGCTCCCGTATTCGTAAAAAAGGAAGCCGTAGCCGGAACCGCCCAATGTGGGAAGGGCCTTGGAAAGCCCGGCCTCGCGCTTCGCGGCTGCGTGACGGGGGCCCCGATCTGCCGGCGGCGCGCTTTCGGAATCGGGGCGCACAGGCCCCTCCCACGTTCCGGAAGGATCGTAATCGGCGATGATTTGTTCCACCCCGCGAGCCGCCCGCGCGATCGGGAGGACACCATACTTGAGGCTGTGCATCGCGCTGAAGGCGCCCGGTTCCACCCGCGATGGGATGAGGGTGATGTCGCTCCCGCCCTCGATCAGGTGGGCGAGCGTCTCATCGTAATCGTGCCGGTAGGCGAGGCGCTCGGGAAATTCGCGGGCGGCGATGGCGAGGCCGGTCTCGTAAGCTGGGTCGCCTTTCCCAAGGATAACGAGACGCACGTCATCCGCCAGAAGGCGATCGAGCACCGGCATGAGAATGTCGAAGCCTTTTGCGCTGATGAGACGCGTGACCATCCCAAAGACCGGGCCGCGCGGCGCGGGCGCGAGCTGGAGCTGGGCGAGGAGGGCGTCGCGCGAGGCGGTTTTGCGCTCGAGGTTGTCCGGGCCGTAACGGGCCGGGAGGAGCTTGTCGGTTGCCGGGTTCCAGCGGCGGTAATCGGCGCCGCCGAGGATGCCGGAGAGGCGATGGGCGTGCTCGCGCAGAACAACGTCGAGGCCTTCGCCCAACGACGGGGTCTGGATCTGGTGCGCGTAGGGTTCGCTCGAGACAACGATCCGGTCAGCGAAAAGAATGCCGCCCTTGAGAAGATTGAGCCGGCCGAAATACTCGACGCCGCGCAAGTCGAAATAGCGGCCGGGCAGATTCGTCAGGGCAAAATCCCAAGTGTCGAAGCTGCCCTGGTCAGCGAGATGATGAATGGAGAGCACGCTCGCGAAGGGCAGACCCTGGTCGCGCACGAGGACGGGCACGAGAGCGGCGGTCCAGTCGTGACAGTGCAAAATCTCCGGGCTCGGCGTCATGCGGCGCGCGATCTCAACCGCAGCCTTACTGAAGAAGATGAAACGGGCGGCGTTATCGTCGTAGGGCTCGCCTTTCTCGGTGTAGATCCCGGGGCGATCGTAAAGGTCGTCGCAGCGGATGAAGAAGATCTGGAGGTCTTCCGCCGTCCGGCCCTCGAGCAGATCGGCCGCAAGCTTCCTATCCCCTAACGATATTTCGAGGCTGACCCGGAGCGGCTTGGTCGTGATCTTCTTGTTCTGCCGGATCTCGCGGTAGTAGGGCATGGCGAGCGCAATCTCGTGGCCGCGGGCTTTCAACTCGCGGGGCAGGGCGACGAGCACGTCGGCCAGCGCGCCAGAGCGCGCGAGCGGCCAGCCTTCGCTGCTGATCATGAGAATTTTCATGGGGGAATTTAAGCGCGGAGACGCGAAGGGCGCTTACTTTTTTAATGGCGAGGCGACGGAATGGCCTGCTCCCTTTCCTGCGGGCCGCTGACCAGTATGGGGGGGCATTCTGGCGGGATGCAGAAGATTTTCGAAAAATAATCGTGACACAACGCCGAATTTTACGCTTTATCAGCGCGCCGAACGCTGACTGCCAGGCGAACGAGATTCCATTATGATAAAAAGCAGTTCTAAATTTGCGTTCGTTAGTCTGCGCCGCCTGCTGGCGGCTTTTTTTT
>JACCZO010000200.1 GCA_013695925.1 Chthoniobacterales bacterium | reverse complement strand
ACGCCATTCGCGCTCGCGGAACGGAAGAGTCCCTGAGAGAGCACGTTGCTCGAAGTCGCCTTGAAGCTCTCCTCTGCCTGCCAACGCAGGTGATACAGCTCCTGGATTGCAGCTGCATCGAAGGATGAACGTCGAAGCGTCGTGACACAGATTGTCTCGTCTTCGTCTCTACCGAATCGCACGAGTCGCACGCGCACTTTGCGTCCTCCAGATTGCGCCTGCGCGGGCCGTGCAATCGTGACCCATGCTTCGGAGCGACCGCTCGCCAAGAACTCCTCGACAGCAAGAAACGTATTCGAGCGCGGCACCCTGATCGCGAAGTCAATCTTGCGCTCGACCAGGTCCTGCAGGACGTCATGCGAAGGATACCCACGATCGAGCACCAAAATCGCGCCGTCGTCAACAGAGTCAAGCATTCGGCTCATGTGCTCACGTTCACTCACGCGGTAGCTGTCGATCTCGAAGTCGACGGGCATTCGTGCGCAGCAGTCCACAAGAACACTGAAGAGCAGCTGAGGGCAATGGCATCCGTTTGGGACACCAAAGGTCGTCTTGAGTTCATCCGACCGATTCGTATTCAGCTTCTGTCCGTCGATTGCGAGCACGCGACGGCCACGCCAAGTCGGTGACTGCCTCGCTGCGCAACCGTCGGGCATGCGATTGACGAGATTCCAGAGGACCTCCCGCATTGCCGTGCTCGGCAGCTTCGCGCGTGCCTGGGTGATCGCAGACGCCGACACGGGACTCGCTTGTGGAAGATCGAGTCCTGCCTTCGAAGCCGCTTCCCAGAATTCATCGAGGAGGTGGGAAATGCCGCGTCGGTTGCTGTCTGTCACCGTGGCGAGCAGAAAGGTGATCAAGAACTCAGGCGTGATCTTCCCTCCTCGCGAAAACGCCGTCGGAGAAATTCGGCGATGATCTTCGGGCACCCCTTTGATGGCTTCCCGCACGATGTGGTACAATGCGGCTGCAGACGAACGTAGGGGGTTACCCGCGAACGCGTCCTGCCAAAATGGCAGTCTCGGCGT
Organism: Chthoniobacterales bacterium; assembly: GCA_013695925.1. Lineage (GTDB taxonomy): Bacteria > Verrucomicrobiota > Verrucomicrobiia > Chthoniobacterales > UBA10450 > Palsa-1392. Next base: position 3,528 of record JACCZO010000200.1, on the reverse strand, counting down.
CGTGAGGCATGCTGGCGTAGTTGTTGAGGTTGGGGCGGTGTAGAGAGCTTGCTCTCTGTGGCAAAGTCTAGCGGGGCGAGATCGTCAGCGACAGTCCAAAGCAGCTCGATTCAATGATTGACGTGAGCCGTCCACTCATTGGGTGTCCAGTGACCGGGCTCAACGCGGCCAATTGAATTGGACGCGGGTGCCTCAATCGGTCGGCACCCTTGCCCTCGCGCCACGTCGCCACTCGCTCGCGGCACGCAATCGGCCCCGATGATTCGCGACTCGGTCGATTCAACGGCGGCGCTCCTGGAGCTTAATGGCATTGGAGTCCTACCTCGGCCAGTTCATTGACTTCACGGTACCGCAACTCAACGCCATGGCCGGATGGATCCGCACCTGGGACTCGTACCACCAGCATCCGATCACGGTACATCCCGAAGGCAACAGTCCCGGTGTTTACTCCGCCATCCTGAGCACGGGCGCCGCGGGCGACTGGCTCGATGCCGTCTCTTACTACGCACACGCAGTCGAGGACGGCACGCCGGGGAACGCCAACATTCCGTTCGACTCGGCGGAGCCCCATCAGTACGACAAGGGCGTCGAAGTCCTGCGCGCGATATTCAGCGCGCCGCCGTACAACCGGCGAGCCGTGATCAGCGTCGACGAGCAAGGACACCACCTGCTCGGTGCCTCGGGGCGTGATTCGGCCACTCCCTACTCCGCCTCGAGTCCGTACATCTCGTACCTGGCCTCGCCAGCAGGCCGGCGCCGCCTCGCGCTCTACGACATTCTCTTCTCGGGCGGTAACCTGGAGTGGTACGGCGGCTACGGGATGTTGATGGACGGATTCGACGCGTGCGGCAACATGTTGCTGGCGGGTACGAACCACGGCGGCGGTGACGTGTCGATCGAGGAGTTCCGCAGTCGTGAGGAACTGTGGGCCCAGACTGGTGTCGCGAGGCGGTTCCTGCTCGGTTTTCCTTACTGGGAGGCTGTGCCAAACGACACCGTTCGCATCGTCGGCGAAAAGCACGATGGGCCGTCGCTGCCGCCGTATGGGGCCCTTTGGGGGCAAGCGCAGGTGTTCGAACGCGTGACACCGTCGGGCTCACCGGATCAGACGTTTCACCTCGTCTACTACCCGGACGTATCCGCCCCGTCGGACCTCGGGAGCATCGACTTGAGCTACACGACCACGAGCACGTCGTTCTCGTTCCGCTTGTTCCGTCCGGATACGGGCGTACCTGTGACGCCGACGATCTACCTCACCAGCACTGGTGGGGGCACGCACAACTTGGCCAGCTCACTGTTCCCCGGAGGTGCGGGCTGGCCCAGCATGGTCACCCCGGACCTCATCATGATCGTCGTACGACTTTGACGCCATGAGTTTCTCATCACGCCAGAACGTCTTACTCGGAATAGTGCTGCACCTCGCCGCGACCAGCAGCGCGGCGCAGCAGCCGCTCGAGGTGCTCCGGACCGACATTCCCAAGAACCTGGGCATGTTCGGGCAGGCTTGCTCGATCAGCGGCGGGCGAATCGCGATCGGATCCGACGAGCGAGAGAGCTTCGCGCCAATATTTGACGACGGGTCGGTGGTTATCTTCGAGCGGGGCGCGACGGGAGGCTACGAGATCGTGCAGCGCATTCCCTCGCAATGCCCCCCGCACTGCATCAACGACTTCGGTGGGATCGTCATCTTGAGAGGGAGTTCTTTGGTAGTTGGTGGTGCCGGGGCTCCGAGGTTCTTCGAGTACCAGTTGAGCCCATCAGGCTGGGGGTTGCACGAGACTATCGCGCTCGCGCCCGGCTATAATGGCATCACGTCGATCGCATACGATGGCAACACGCTCTTCACGGGGAGTACTGCAGCGGCCGCCGTTGGTTCACCTCAGCAGAACGATTCGGCGGTGGTATTCTGGGAGCGGAACGGTACCTGGACTCCCGTCGTCGAGTTCCGAGCCTCGCAGTTGGGCCTTCCAACCTCCGGCAACTTCGGATGGCGCGTCTTCGTCGACGGTGATGTCGCGACGGCCAGCACCAGTGGGACGACCGCGCCAGGGTTGATGAACGTGGGCGCCGCCTCTGTATTCCGCCGCATCCAAGGGGTCTGGACCCACGAAGCAACGCTTCATCACCCCTATCCCGGCGGCAATAGCCTCAGCTTCGGCGCTCGCTCCCTCGTCGCCGGCGAGTGGCTCTTCATCGGCTGCGAGACCGACCTCCTCGTCCCGGGCTTCGATCGCGCCGGAGCCGTCTACATCTATCGCAACGTCCCGGGCTCGGGCTGGACGCTGCACACGCGGCTCCAGCCGACCGTCGGGCCCCAGGAGATCGCCACCAACACGGCCTTCGGGACGAACCTCGCGTATGCGAACGGCCGACTCGTGGTCGGCGCGGGGGCGCACCGACTGGCGTTCCAGGGACCGACGGGACCGACGGGCGGACTCGGCACGATCTATTCCTACGAGCTGTGCGGCGACATCTGGAGCCAGTCCGTCGCCGCCACGGCTCCTTACTACTTCGGCGGGGCGGAGTTCGGCGCGCACCTCGCGCTCGAAGGCGACGTGCTGGTCGCGGGAGGGATGCGGTTCTCGGGCTACTGGACGCCCCAGCACCCCTTCGCATTCTCGCGGGCCGGCATCGCCGCAGTCGCGATCCTGCCGCCGACGACCACGCCCCACTGCAACGAGGTCGGGCGCGTCCTCTGCACCCCGGCAGCCCTCGAGACGACGGACTGCCCTTGCGTCGCTGCGAGCCCAGGGCTCGGTTGTCCCAACGCCGTCGGTCCGGGGGCTCGGCTGTACCTCGAGGGAACGTTCAACCAGGTCGAGATCCGCCGCGCGATCGTTGACGGCCTGCCGCCCGGCGCGACGACGACCCTCGTGCTCGGCCGGCCCACGCCGATCCTCCCGGCGGGCAACCACTTTGGCGGCGGAGTCGTGTGCATCCCCGCGCCGATCGGCTGGCGGGTGGGCATCGCGGACGCCACGGGCGCGGCGGTCTTCGACCATGTGCTTGCACCGGACCCGCTCGTCCTGCGCCACTTCGGGGGGTTGCAACTGCCCTTCCAGGCGCTCTACCACTCGGCACTCCCTGACACGTGCGGCAACACCAGCAACGCGTCGAACGCGGTGCTCCTGACGCTGTACCGGTTACTTTGACCGGGAGCTGGTGCCGTTCGACGAGTTGCTGGTCGTCCTTCCCAAGGGCCGGGTTGCGAAAATGCGCCCCAGCGGACCCGACGACGCGCGCGTCCGCTTCGACCAGCCCGGATCAGCGTCGGCGAGCGCGCAGGTTCGACGACGGGAGGGCCAAAAATCTTCCGATGAGCCCCTCGAGAGCTGCGAGCGCTCGCGGCAAACCAAGCTCCGTCGCGCTGGTCGTTGCTGGGGAGAGCGCGGTGGTTCGGATTGTGTGCTCCTGCGATCGCTGTTAGCGTCCGGCTGTGCAACACTCGCCCGAGACACGCCGCGCGGCGACACGTCGCTCGATCCTCGTCTTGTTCGTCGTCGCAGCGAACCTCGAGCGGACGCACAC
>JACCZO010000183.1 GCA_013695925.1 Chthoniobacterales bacterium | reverse complement strand
CGTAGGAGTAAGCGCTGAAAGAGACGATCAGCGCGGCGGAAAGAAACGCCAGGGGAAACAGGCTTCCGGTCATCTCCGCCATCTGGCCGGTCAGCGCGAAAATCCCGGCGCCGATCATCACGCCGGTGCCCAAGGCAACGGCGCCGACAAGCGAAAGGCTGTCCGCTTGGTATTTCGAAGTTCTGTCGGGCGAATCTTTAATGGTGCTACGGTATTATTTCCCCGTCCGAAGACTCAGGTTTGAGTATCGAACGGGCGGCGTTCTTGGCTCGTTCTGAAGCCTAGTCGCGTCGGCATTACCCGCAGCAGCAGCCACCGGATTTGTCGTCCGGCTTGGCATCGGCGGGAGTGGAAAGGAATTTCTCCCGGCAGTGCTCGCTGCAAAAGTAGAACGTCTTTCCATCGCGTTCGGCGTGGAGTGCGGTGGCTTCGTCCACAGTCATTCCGCAAATGGGATCTTTGGTCATGACCTGGTCCTTCTTTGTAGATGAGTTCAAAATGCGTGGCCGCACACTCCGCCTCCCCGTTACTTCACTGCGCCCCACTTCCAGTTCAGGACCTCCGGCATGTCCTCGCCGTGTTTGGTGATGTATTGCCGGTGCTCAATCAGCTTGTCGCGGATGGCTTGTTTGGCGTAGGCCGCGCGCGGGCCGAGGTGGGGCACGCGATCAATCACGTCGGCCACGAGATGGAAGCGGTCGAGATCGTTCAACACCGTCATATCGAACGGTGTAGTGGTCGTGCCTTCCTCCTTGAAGCCCCGCACATGCATATTCGGGTGGTTCGTGCGGCGATAAGTGAGCCGGTGAATCAGCCATTGATAACCGTGATAGACGAAGATGACCGGCTTATCTTTGGTGAAGAGGACATCGAAGTCTCTATCGCTCAAACCATGCGGATGTTCGCTCTGCGGCTGGAGTTTCATCAAGTCCACCACATTGATCACGCGGACTTTCAATTCCGGAAAATGCTTCCGCAACAATTGCACGGCCGCCAGAGTTTCGAGCGTCGGCACATCACCCGCGCACGCCATGACAACGTCTGGCTCCTCGCCTCTGTCGTTGCTGGCCCATTCCCAGATGCCGATGCCGGCGGTGCAATGTTTGACGGCCGCGTCCATGTCGAGCCACTGCGGCGCGGGTTGCTTGCCGGCGACGATCACGTTCACGTAATTGCGGCTGCGCAGGCAGTGATCGGTGACGGAGAGCAGTGTGTTCGCGTCGGGCGGCAGATAGACGCGGATGATCGCGGCCTTCTTGTTCATCACGAGGTCGATGAAGCCGGGGTCCTGATGGGTGAAGCCGTTGTGATCCTGCCGCCAGACATGCGAGGTGAGCAGGTAGTTCAGCGAAGCGATCGGGCGACGCCACGGAATCTCGCGCGTCACCTTGAGCCACTTGGCGTGCTGGTTAAACATCGAATCAATGATGTGAATGAACGCTTCGTAGCAGGAAAAGAATCCGTGACGCCCCGTGAGCAGATAGCCTTCGAGCCAGCCTTCGCATTGGTGCTCGCTTAACATTTCCATGACGCGACCATCGGGCGCGATGTGGTCGTCGCCGGGAATAATTTCCGCAGTCGAGCAACGGTTTGTCACCTCGAATACAGCACCCCAGCGGTTCGAGTTAGTTTCGTCCGGGCTGAAAACGCGAAAGTTGTCGCGGTTGAGTTTGATCACGTCGCGGATGAACTCGCCCTGCACACGCGTGGCTTCGGCGTTTACCGCGCCGGGTCGGAGAACTTTGACGGCGTAGTCGCGGAAATCCGGCAGACGCAGGTCGCGCAACAGGAGGCCGCCGTTGGCGTGCGGATTGGCGCTCATGCGGCGTTCGCCCTTTGGGGCAAGTTCGGCCAGTTCGGGGCGGAGCTTCCCGGTTTTGTCGAACAACTCTTGTGGGCGATAACTCTTCAGCCACTTCTCCAAAATCTTCACATGCCCCGGATGGCTCATCTCACCCATCGGCACTTGATGCGAGCGGAACGTGCCTTCAGTCGGTTTGCCATCGACCACCTTCGGACCAGTCCAGCCTTTGGGTGAGCGCAGGATGATCATGGGCCAGCGCGGACGCTCCTTGAACCCATTGGCGCGGGCTTCGCGTTGGATACGCTGGATGTCACCGACGACGGCGTCGAGCGTGGCAGCCATGAGTTGGTGCATCTTTACCGGATCGTCGCCCTCGACAAAATACGGCGTGTAACCGTAGCCGACGAAGAGCGCTTCCAATTCGTTGCGAGGAATTCGCGCCAGCACGGTCGGCCCGGCAATCTTGTAGCCGTTCAAATGCAGGATGGGCAGCACCGCTCCATCATGAACCGGATTGAGAAACTTGTTGGAGTGCCAGCTCGTGGCGAGCGGGCCGGTTTCCGCTTCGCCATCGCCAACGACGCACGCGACCAGCAGGTCGGGATTATCGAACGCCGCGCCGAAAGCGTGCGAGAGCGAGTAACCTAACTCGCCGCCTTCGTGGATCGAGCCGGGCGTCTCCGGCGCGACATGGCTGGGAATTCCGCCGGGAAACGAGAACTGCTTGAACAGCCGCTGCATCCCAGCTTCATCTTGCGAGATGTTCGGATAAACCTCGCTGTATGTGCCGTCCAAATAAGCATTCGCCACCAGCCCTGGCCCGCCGTGTCCCGGCCCGGTGATGTTGAT
>JACCZO010000174.1 GCA_013695925.1 Chthoniobacterales bacterium | reverse complement strand
TTTTAAACGTTTCAACGCGCGCCATCGTTGGAAGCGAAGATGAACAATTGATCGGCGGCTTCATTATTACCGGGGAAGGCTCAAAGACGATCGCCTTCCGTGCCATCGGCCCGTCGCTCCCACTCTCTAACTCCGTGGCTGACCCTTCGCTCGAGCTTCATGATGCGAGTGGAGCTGTCATTGCCGGGAACGACAACTGGAACACCTACCGCGACCAAATGGTCGCGCTCGATCTCGATCCGTGGGATGAGCATGAGTCTGCATTTGTAAGTTCGGTCGCCCCCGGCGCCTACACCGCAGTCGTGAAAAAGGTAGACTCGATTCGCGGAATCGGGCTGGTGGAGCTATACGACCTGTCCGCCGACGGGCCAGCCAAGCTGGCGAATCTTTCCACGCGGGGGAAGGTGGGGCTTGGGGACGACGTTTTGATTGGCGGTTTTATTGTCGGGAGCACTGTTCCGACCAGAGTTGTGCTTCGCGCGATCGGACCTTCGCTGTTTGCGCAAGGTATCTCCGGCTATCTGCTGGATCCGGTTCTGGAACTACACGGCGCAAACGGGGAGCTCCTTTCCCAAAACGACAACTGGCGCTCGACCCAGGAGACCGAGATCGTCGCTGCCAACCTGGCCCCAGGCGACGAGCGCGAATCCGCGATTCTCGCCTCTCTGCAACCGGGCAACTATACTGCGATCGTCCGAGGTCAGGGGAATACAACCGGCGGAGTGGGCTTGGTCGAGGTTTACAATCTCGACGCCGTGCCGACAGCACACGAGCAACGATGAGTCTTAGCTTGACTTAAATTCCGTCACCAGAGCCTGCAGGCTGGCTTTGGCATCGCCGAAAAGCATGCGGGTGTTCGCCTTAAAGAAGAGCGGGTTCTCGATCCCGGCGAAGCCGGAAGCCATCGAGCGCTTGAGGACGAAGACGGTGCCCGCTTCGTCGACGTTGATGATCGGCATGCCGTAAATGGGGCTCCCTGGATCTTCGCGCGCAGCGGGATTCACGACATCGTTGGCTCCGATCACGATCGCGACATCCATCGTCGCCATCGTGGGATTGATCGCGTCCATTTCCACCAGCTGCTCATAAGGCACGTCCGCTTCGGCCAGGAGGACGTTCATGTGGCCCGGCATCCGTCCGGCCACAGGGTGAATGGCATAACGAACCTCGGCGCCGTTAGCTTCGAGCAGATCGGCCAGCTCTCGCAAAACGTGCTGGGCCTGCGCCACCGCCATACCGTAACCGGGCACGAGCACAACCTGCGCCGCCGCTTCCAAAACAAAGTAGGCCGATTCCGGGGTGATAGCCTTGGCTTCGCCTGTGACCGCTACACCTGCGGAGCTGGTGCTAGCGCCAAACCCGGCAAATAAAACATTCGTAATCGAGCGATTCATCGCCTTGCACATGATCTGAGTAAGGATGATGCCGCTCGCACCGACCAGGCAGCCAGCCACGATCAGCACGGTGTTCTGGATGATGAATCCCGCCGCCGCCGCCGCCAGGCCGGAGTAACTGTTGAGCAACGCAATCACGACCGGCATGTCGGCGCCGCCAATTGGAATCACCGTCAGCACTCCGAGCGCGAAGGCGAGGAGAATCAGGAGAAGCAAGATAGGATAACTGCCTGCCGGATGAGCGCAGAAGATGACTCCAAAAAGAAGGACAAGCAGGAACAAGCCTGCATTGATCATTTTCTGGTAGGGAAACAGGACCGGCCGGCTTTGCACCTTTTCAGCCAGCTTGGCATAGGCGAGCACGCTGCCAGTCAAAGTGACACCTCCAATCAGGATAGCGAGGAATGTCGGGATGGCAGCAGAGAGTAGTTGGTTTGGGTGATTGTGATATTCCACCCAGCCGACGAGCAAACTCGCCAGACCGCCGGCGCCATTAAAAAGCGCGACCATCTCCGGCATGGCGGTCATCTGCACGCGTTGCGCCGCAACAGCGCCGATGGCCGAACCGATGACCAGCCCTACGATGATCCACTGATAGTGCAGGCCACTTACCAGCAAGGTGGCGACGATCGCAATTAGCATCCCGACCGCGGAAATGAGGTTGCCCTTCCGCGCGGTCGCCTGTTTCCCGAGGAGCTTAAGTCCAAGAATGAAAAGGATCGCCGCGGCGATGTAAGACCAGTCGATCAGAGCGGGCATGTTACTTTTTCTTGCCCTTGAACATTGCCAGCATCCGGTCGGTCACGAGATAACCGCCGACTACGTTGACAGTGGCGAAGATGACCGCCAGCACACCTAACGTCGTGCCAACGGGGCCGCCTTCCGTCCCGGCCGCGATGAGTGCGCCGACAATCGTGATTCCGGAAATCGCATTCGAGCCCGACATCAGCGGGGTATGAAGCTGGGAAGGGACTTTCGCGATTAGCTCGAAACCAAGGAAAGCGGAGAGAATAAAAATGAAAATGAGAAGAATCATGAGTCAGTCAGGCAGGATTTGGAGGGACGGGCGCTGTCCCGTCCCCGGCTCAGAATAACGGACGACCGGGCGGTCGTCCCTCCAGCGTTCATCGGCAAGATCATATTCGTTAGGCAGAATAAAGCTTCTCGATCGTTTCGTTCACGATCTTCCCGTCGTGCGTCAGGACGCAGTGTTTCAGAATCTCATCGGAAAGGTCGATCCGGAAGATCTTGCTCTCCTTGTCCCAGAAATGTTCGAGGAGGCTGCCCAGGTTATTTGAATACATCTCGCTCGCGTGCCGGGCGACGCGGCCCGGCAGGTTGCGCAGGCCCAGGACGCGGACGCCGTTCCGCTCCACCGTCTCATCCGGTAGCGAGCATTCGACGTTGCCGCCGCTTTCCACCGCCATGTCTACGATCACGCTTCCCGGTTGCATCTGGTCGACCATCGGGTTGGTCACAATCAGCGGCGCTTTTCGGCCGAAAACCTGCGCGGTGGTAATAACGATATCGGCCTTGGCACAATGCTGAGCCATCACTTCGCGCTGCTTTTCCAACTGTTCAGGAGTGAGCTCCCGGGCGTAGCCTTGTGCCGTTTGCCCGGTCTCGCCGAGGTCGACCTTGACGAACTTCGCGCCTAACGACTGCACCTGTTCCTCGACCGCGGGCCGGGTGTCAAACGCCTCCACCCGGGCGCCGAGGCGTCTGGCGGTGGCGATCACCTGCAAGCCGGCCACGCCCACGCCGATCACAAAAAGGCGTACCGGCTTGAGCGTGCCGGCCGGCGTCATCATCATCGGGAAAATGCGATCGATCGTGCCGGCCGCCGCGATGACCGCCGCATAGCCGGCCAGGCTGGCCTGCGAGCTAAGGACGTCCATTTTCTGCGCGATCGTGATCCGCGGCAGCATCTCGAGGCCGATCGCGGTCACGCCCGCAGCGGCCAGCGCGCGCACCAGATCGCGCTCGTGAAAGGCATCGAGCAGGCTGACGTGAATGCAGCCGGACTTTAGCGTGCTGACTTCGTTTTCCGGTGGCTTGCGCACCCTGAGGATGACATCGGAGGAACCAAGCGCGCTTTGCCGATCAGGGGCGATCTGCCCGCCAGCCTCCTGATAAGCTCGATCGGAAATGGAGATTGACGCGCCCAGGCCAGCTTCAATCCACACCTCTGCCCCGAGCCCGACCAACCGCTTGACGGCTTCCGGGACGAGGGCCACGCGGGTTTCTCCACTCTCGATTTCTTTTGGGACAAAGACAGGCACAATTGTCGCACCCTAACAAGGAAGGCGCCCGCGGCAATCAAAAGCGCTGGCACACCTTTTCGTTAGGCAAGCCGGTTGGCGTTGAGCCGGCCAGCGGCCGCGATCGCCTCCTGCTCCATCGGCGCGGCGGGATATCCGATGGTGAGACATTCACCCAGATATCTCCGGAGGAAGGGCTCGATGCCGCCCAGTCGTTCGTACTGCTCGGTATGCGCAAGCTCGTGCGCGATCAGCTCGCGCTCCCGCCAGCAATCTGCGCGCACGAAAATCCCATGGCCCAGCGCGAGGCCGCGGGTCGCGGGGGTGAGAAACTGCACCGCCGCGGCAGCGGTTCGCAAGGCGAGGTCATCGAGCGTGGGCAGACTCGCGAGACAAAGCAGACGCACGCGTTCCGGCGCGCGGACACCGAGTGCACGGGCATCGGCTGTTTCCTCCCCCGAGAGTGGTACGCCTTCGCGCAGAATGCGCCTTTCGAGCGCCTCGGCCCAGTGCGTGGCGAGCGGAATCAGCTTCGGAAGTTGGGCGATGATTATTCCGCGATTCATCAGGACAATGGACTTTGTCGAACCACCTTGCGCAATCTGGAGAGTGATCGCTGAAGAGGAAACTCGCGGTGTGGCGCATGCTCCAGCATTCCGAGCCGGGACGATTATGTCGTCTCGACGGGAAAAACGCATTCCGTCCAGGATTTCGTCGAAGCGCCCTTCGCGGTTGTCGGTTTGCCTCCGGAGCGCTCGACAGAGTCTCGCTCCACCACCCAGAGTCTCGCTCCACCACCGGTTGACTCCCCGACGATCTGAGGCTTGCCTCGCCAGTATGACCCATGAAAATCGAGACGAACGTCAGTCCCTTCCAGTCTAACGAACTGATCGCTCCCCATTCTCAAACCGCATGAACGATTATTTTCTTTCCATTCTCCTCGGCGCCATCGAAGGCCTGACCGAATTCTTGCCTGTCAGCTCGACCGCGCATCTCCGGATCGCCGAGGCGCTCCTCCAGATCGATCTGAAAGACGGTTTCTGGAAAATGTACAGCGTCGTCATCCAGCTCGGGGCGATTCTCGCCCTGACCGCTTTTTTCTGGCGCCGGATTCTGAAATTTCTCCGCACCTTCCCGCGCGGGGAGAGCGGCGACCGGACCATTCTGACTCATCCCCTGAGCCTGATCGCGATCGCTTTTCTCGTGACCGCGATCCCGGCCTTTCTCCTGACCAAGCTGATCGGCAAGAATCTCGAAAACCTCCACGTAATGGCGTGGGCCCTTCTGATCGGCGGCATCGTCATGGGGGCGGTCGATGCTCTTTTCGTTAGGCCGCGGGTCCAGCGGATGGAGGAGATAAATCTTCCGACCGCGATCTGGATCGGGGCGGTGCAGGTGCTCTCGGCCGTCTTTCCTGGCACTTCTCGCTCGATGTGCACGATCGCCGCCGGCCAGGTGGCGGGAATGTCGCGCGAGGCCGCGCTGGAGTTTTCCTTTTTTCTTTCCATTCCGACGATGTTTTTCGCGACCAGTTACGATTTACTCAAGACCATCAAGCCACACGCCGCGACCGAAGCGATCGTGCCGCTCACCATGACGCCCCATCTCTGGGTGGTGCTCGCGCTCGGTTTCGTGACTGCGTTTATCGTCGCGTTTGCGGTCGTTGCCTGGTTTCTGCACTGGGTGCGACGACACGGGTTCATTCCATTCGCCGTCTATCGGATCGTCCTTGGGCTCATGCTGCTCTTCGCACTTTGGCGCGGATTACTTGGCCGCTGACCCGAAACGAGGTAAACTAACCACTGTGCAAACCCAGGTAATGCTACCCGATCTTCAGAGCTGCGTGCTGTGCGAGGACGTGCGCTGTGAATTCAACGGCATGCAGACGCTCGTCGGCGTGCTCAATATCGTCCCGACCCCGAAACTCCCGGTGAACTACATGCGGCTCTGCATCTGGACTCGCTGGTGCAGCGGCGCGGGGCGGTTTCACCAGCGCTCGAAAATCGTCGGGCCGGACGACAACCAAACCATCGCCCAGGCGGAGGTCGATTTTGATCTCAAGGAAATGGAAGGGCACGCCACCAACGTCCATTATTTTGGTGGAGTGCAGTTCCAGCAATTCGGGCTGCATCACGTCGAGATCTATCTCGGCGATGAACTGAGGCTGCGCTTTCCGCTGCCCGTTATCCAGGTCAAGACGGCCTAACGAAAAGTTCTCCGCGGCGGACGAACGTTTTCCGGCTCCGCTAGCGGCTTCTCCTTTTTGACCAGAAAACCAGCTTGCGCCCCCGGGTCGCCATCCTATCTTCGGGCGCGGTGGCCGCGGACTTCCGGTGAAGCTTCCGGCGACCTCTTCTCAAACCGCAAAACCCGATGGCAAACACGATACTGGTCGGCGCGCAATGGGGCGATGAAGGCAAGGGCAAGATCATCGATGTCCTGACCGGCAACGCCGATATCGTCGTCCGCAGCCAGGGCGGAAATAACGCCGGCCACACCGTCATCCAGGGCGGCAAGAAGTACGTCCTGCATCTGATTCCCTCGGGCATATTGCGCCGCGGAAAAATGTGCGTCATCGGCAACGGCGTCGTGATCGATCCGGTCGCTCTGGTGGACGAAATCGAGGGGCTGCGCAAGGTTGGGGTCAGGATCGGGAAGAACCTGCTCATCAGCGACTGCGCGCATCTTGTTCTGCCCTATCACCGCGCGCTCGATGAACAACGCGAGCAGCGCCAGGGCCACGCGAAAATTGGCACGACCAAACGCGGCATCGGTCCCGCCTACGGCGACAAAGCCGCGCGGACCGGACTGCGCATGGCCGATCTGCTGCAGCCCGAGCTTTTCACCAAGAAACTTGAGGCCAAGATGCGCGAGAACAACAGCATCCTGAAAGCCCTGGGCGCGCGTCCGATTTCCTTCGCCAAGGTGAATCGCGATTTCCTTGCCGCAGGCGAGAAATTGCGGCCCTTCGTCGCCAACACGGTCGTGTATCTGCATCGCGCGTTGCAGCAGGGGAAAGAGATTCTTTTCGAGGGCGCGCAGGGCACTTTTCTCGACATCGATCACGGCACTTATCCCTACGTTACTTCCTCGAACACAACCGCGGGCGGCGCCTGCACCGGCACGGGCGTGCCGCCGCATCGGATGGATCGCGTTCTCGGAGTGATGAAAGCCTACACGACGCGGGTCGGGGAAGGTTCGCTCCCCACGGAAGACCCGGCGATCGCCGGAATGCTGCACGACATGGGACGGGAATTTGGCGCGACCACCGGGCGGGCGCGACGCTGTGGCTGGTTCGACGCCGTCGCGACTCGTTATGCCACGATGATCAATGGCATCGACGAGCTGGCCATCACCAATCTCGATGGACTCGACACGGTCGACCCGATCAAAGTCTGCGTCGCCTACAAGCTCGATGGAAAAACGCTCGAAGTGCCGCCCAGCGATGCGGCGCAATTGATCCGGTGCCAACCGGTTTACCTCGAATTTCCCGGCTGGAAAAAATCGACCGAGAAAGCAAAAAAGCTTTCCGATTTGCCGAAGGCAGCGCGCGACTACGCGAAAAAAATCGCGGAGCTCACGGGCGCTCGCCTCTCGATGATCAGCGTCGGACCAGCCCGCGGCCAGACGCTGATCCTCTAATGCACGGCAGCGCGATAAGAACGGAGGGTGGGCGAAGCGCAAAGGTTTGCGTGGTAGCCGGGGGCGCTGACCCCGGTTGGTCAAACACGTGGCCAGCTCTTCCAGCGGCCGGGGTCAACGCCCCCGGCTACAACTAGCGTCATGCCCACATCGCCAAAATCGATTCCGCGCCACGTTGCCATCATCATGGATGGGAACGGCCGCTGGGCCAAAGAGCGCGGCCTGCCCCGGATCAAGGGCCATGAAAAAGGCGCCGACGCCGTCAAAGCCTGCGTGGAAGGCTGTGGCGATCTGCGGATCGAGTTTCTCACCCTCTACGCCTTCTCGGCCGAGAACTGGCAGAGGCCGAAAAGCGAAGTCTTGGCGCTCATGAATCTGCTCGAGCGTTTCCTGAAGGAAAAGACGCCGGAGTTGATCGAGAAAAACGTCCGGCTCCAGGCGATCGGGCGCCTGACGGATCTGCCGGAGGCCTGCCAGAAGCAGCTGCACAAATCGATCGAGCAAACGGCGCACAATCACGGGCTGACCCTCATCCTCGCGCTCAGTTACGGCGGCCGGCTCGAGATCGTCGACGGCATCAAGAGCCTTTTGCACGAGATCGAGCAGGGGCACATCGACCCCGCGATGATCGACGTCGAAATGTTCAGCAAACATCTTTACACCCGCTATTATCCCGATCCCGATCTCCTCATCCGCACCTCGGGCGAGATGCGGATTTCGAACTTCCTCCTTTGGCAGCTTTCCTACACCGAGATGTATGTCACCCCGAAACTCTGGCCCGATTTCGGGAAAGAAGACCTGTTCGAAGCGGTCAACGAATTCAGCCGCCGCCAGCGGAGATACGGCGGCGTCTGATTAAATAAACGCTGCCGCCACCGAATCGGCGAGGAAGCGCCCCTCTCGGGTCAAGACGTAGCGCTCCGCCTGCGGCAACATCAGGCCGAGACGAACAAACTCTTCCACTTCGTTAGGCCGATCGTCCACCCACTCGGCCGGAATCCCCCAGTTGGTTCGGAGCGACAAGGCAATTGATTCCGAGCGTTTCATTCCTGGGGTCAGAATTTCATTGCCGGTCGAAGCCGATTCCCCGCCTAACAAACGCTCGGCATAGACACGGTAATCCGAGACGTTCTGCCAGCGCCGCAATCCGACGGTTGAGACCGCGCTTGGCCCGAGCCCGAGATAATCGCTCCCGCTCCAGTACGCGCGATTATGAACCGATTCGAAGCCAGGCCGCGCATAATTCGAGACTTCGTAATGCTCGAAGCCGGCATTGCCTAACAATTCGTCCGTCCGCACAAAAAAATCCGCGTCCGCCTCTGCATCCGTCCGGAATTCGCCCCGGGCGTGGCGGAGAAAAAATTCCGTGTCCTCCTCGTAGGTCAGGCAATAGGCCGAAATATGATCAGGTTTCAGCGCGAGCGCGCGTTGCAGGGTCGCTTCCCATTGCGCGAGCGTCTGGCCGGGCAGGCCAAACATCAGGTCGACGTTGAGATTCCCGAACCCCGCCCCTCGCAACAAGGCGAAGGACGCTTCCGCCTGCGCGGCCGAGTGCTCGCGCCCGAGCAATTGCAACAGACCGTCATCGAACGACTGCACCCCGAGACTGATCCGGTTCACGCCGTTCGCGCGCAGCAGTTGCGCCTTCCGGCCCGAAACGCTTCCCGGGTTCGCTTCGAAGGTCCACTCCTCGAGTTCGGACAGATCGAGTTGCGCCTGAAAACCGTCGAGAAGGAATGCGAGCTGATCGGTCGTTAGGGCGGTGGGCGTGCCGCCGCCAAAAAAGATCGTCTTCGGCCGCAGCGCGATCGCTCCCAATTCTGCCACCAGCGCCTCGCAAAAGCGCTTCGCCTGCGCCGGGTCCGCCCGCTCTTTGTAGAAGGCGCAATAGGGGCAAATCCGGGCGCAAAAGGGAATGTGCACGTAAATGTGCCGCACCGCCGCGGAGTTGTCATTCGTTCCCTGGCCCATAGAGTCCACCATCGTCGCTCGCCTCTTTCGCTCAATCGCTTTTCTGGTCGCCAGCGCGGGATGCGCAGCCGCCCAGGGCCTCCCACCGCCGGAGTCAACGCCACCGTTGCCGCCGCCTTCCGTCGTTTATCGGGCCCATAATCCGGACGCGATCCACGACTACGAAGCCAATCCCCAGCTCGTCAGGCGAATGACCAACGCGCTCATCCTCGCCGTTACCCGCCAGCCCGTCATCGCGAGTGCCTGGCGCTCCCTGGTCAAGCCTGACGACCGGATCGGGATCAAGATCTCGGCCGCGGGCGGCGAACTTTTCACCACCCACCGCGAGATCGTGAACACGATCGTTGACGGCCTCGTCGCTGCCGGACATTCCCGCCGTGACATCATCGTCTGGGACAAATCGCTCGGCGGAATCAGCGCAGCCGGCTACACCGGCAGCGAAGGCTACCAGCTCAAATCGATCGCGCCGCGCGAGGGCTACGATCCAAAGGCGACCATCTCGGCACCGTTTCTCGGCAACCTCATCTGGGGAGATTTCGAATACACCGGTGGTCGCGGGCAGATGCCGTTATTGAGCGAGACCGAGAACACGAGCAGCGTCAGCCATCTCTCGAAAATCGTCGCCAACGAAGTAACCAAAATCATCAATCTCCCGGTCCTGAGCGACAGCGTGCGCAATGGAATCGCCGGTTGTCTCTACAACGTCACCATTCCAAACATCGACAACTGGCGTCGCTTTGGCGTCCCTCCCGATTTTGGCGCGTCCAGCATCCCGGAAATTTATAGCGACCCGCACATCGGGCCGAAGGTAGTGCTCAACCTGATGGACGGCCTGCTCGCGCAATACGCCGGTGGCCCGGAGTCGCAGCCTGGTTACGCCTTCCCCTTCGCCACGCTCTACGCGAGCAAGGACCCGGTGGCGATCGACGCCATCGCGCTCCGGCAACTCGAGGAATGGCGCAAGAAACGCAGGGTGCCGCCGATCAAACGCCTTGGTGCCCACGTCCAGGTAGCTGGTCAATTCGGCCTCGGAAATGCGGATCTGAAGCGCATCGAAATCCGCGACGTCGGCCCGTGAACGCGATTCTCAAATCGGTTTCGCGTTCGTTTTACCTAACGATCCGATTTTTGCCCGGGCCGCTGCGGGAACCGGTCAGCCTTGGCTATCTGTTGGCCCGCGCGACCGACACCATTGCCGACACCGCCACCATTCCTGCAAGCGTCCGCCTAACGATTCTGCGGGGCTTTGCGCAGGTCGTCGCGGGCGAGCTTGATTTTGCCGGCGTGACCGACTCGCTGCGCGATTTCGCCGCCCGGCAGACTGATCCGGCCGAACGCAGACTGATCGAACAGCTCGACGCCATTCTCGACTGGCTGACCAGAGTCGAGCCGGCCGATCGAGAAGACATCCGGAGCGTCCTGCAAACAATCGTAAGAGGGCAGGAGCTCGACCTCGAGCGATTCGGCGATCCCACGCGAACAGCGGCTCTGCGGAGCGCAGCGGAGCTCGAGGAATACACCTATCTCGTGGCCGGCTGCGTCGGCCAGTTCTGGACCAGGCTCGGATTCCGACACTTCGTAAATTTCGCGACCCGTTTACCTGACGAAATGACGGAACTCGGGATCGAGTACGGGAAAGGCTTGCAGTTGATCAACGTCCTGCGCGATCGCGCCGCGGATGAAAAGAACGGCCGGATTTACCTGCCCGCGGGGGAAAGCGCCGCCCGCTGGCTGGCTCGCGCCGAAAAGGAGATCGGCGCCGGAATCGCATACGCGTCCGCCCTGACGAGTTGGCGATTGCGCTTCGCCACCGCTCTGCCCGCCCTGATCGGCGCCCGGACGATTGCGCGCCTGCGCGCGGCCGGACCAACCGACGAAAAGATCAAAGTCTCGCGCAACGAAATCCGCCGCATCCTGGCCACGGGCGCGCTCGCCGCCGCCTCGCCGCTCGCATTGCGCCGGCGCTTCGATCGGCTGCTGCTCATCTCCGGGTAGCGCATTCGTCCCGAGTGCTGGCGAAGGCGTCTCGCCTTCGCGGACTTTCCTGGCGATGTCAGCTCGTCCCTCCGCCGTGCGCTCCTGGTAAGTTCGTCGCCGCGAGACGAGTGCGCTACCCGGAATACCGGACCACGCCTGACGACCCGGCGGACCGGTGCAAAGCATCTTCGTCGGGCAGCTGGCAGAGCACGCCAGCTGCCGCTATGCTCGCGATCATGACTCGCTCGCGCATACTTCTTTATCTCGTCGCCCTGCTCTGCGCTTTCGCCCACTCTGTCTCCGCGGGCCTAACGGCGCTCGTCGGTGGTCGCCTGATCGATGGCTTCGGCGGGCCGCCGCTCGGCAATAGCGTGATCCTGATCGACGGCGAACGGGTCACCGCCATCGGGCAGGTCGGCAAACTGGCGGTGCCGAAAGAGGCCGAAGTCATCTCGACCGAGGGGATGGACGTGCTGCCCGGGCTCTGGGATTGCCACGTCCACACCATGCTCCTCGGTCACAGCGACTACGATCACTGGGATAAAACTTACCCGGATCGCTTCGGGCCGGACATCATGCCCGCCGCCGCCCAGCAGCTCCTGATGGCGGGCGTGACGAGCGCGCGCGATCTCGGTGCCCCCTTGAAGGAAAGCATCGAAGTGCGCGACCGGATCAATAAAGGCGAAATCCCCGGCCCGACGCTTTACGTTTCCGGGCCGTTCATTCAGCACGCGCCTTATCCCGGGACAGAAGCGTTTCGCTGGGGCGTCAAAGGCGCGGCGGACGGCCGGGCTAAAGTCAAGAAACTGGCCGAGGCCGGGGTCGACATCATCAAGCTGATCGACCAGGACGAGATGACGCTGGAGGAAGTGAAAGCGGTGGTGGATGAAGCGCACGCGCACAAACTGCCGGTCGTGGCTCACTCTCATCGGCCGGACGAAATCCGGCGCGGACTCGCGGCCGGGGTCGACGATTTCGAGCACACCGGCCTCTCGACTGCGCCCGGTTATCCGGAAGACATCCTGAAGGCGATCGCGGAGCGGACGGCGAAAATGAGCCTGGGCCCGCTTTATTGGTGCCCGACGATCGAGGGGTTCCTGAATTACGAGCACTTAATCGAGAACCCGGAGGC
>JACCZO010000173.1 GCA_013695925.1 Chthoniobacterales bacterium | reverse complement strand
CGTCCGTCCTCATCCCGCGAGGTCCATATGTGTTGACTGCGCATAGCGTCGGCTCCTTACATTAGCATTCTTGAAAGACGCGGCCAGACTCCTCCTTTATCTCTTCGGCGTCATCTTTCTCGGGGCACTGCTGGCTCCCCCGCTCTTTTGGCTCGGCCAGTTTGTCATCGCCCACGGTTTCCTGCCGAGCCTGGCGAAATTTGAGTTCGAAAGCTATTTCCATCGCGCCCTTCTTATCGCCGCGCTCGCCCTCCTCTGGCCCCTCTTCCGCGCCTTGCGGGTGCGGAGCTGGCGCGACCTGGCCCTGGAAAAAAATCCGCGCCGCTGCGCCGACTACGGGATCGGCTTTGCGATTGCCGCCATTCCCCTGCTCTGCTGCGGCGCGGCCATCATCGCGCTGCAAATCTATTCCCTGCGCAAAGGATTCCTCTGGCACAAAATGCCGGACGTGATCTTCGCCGCCGGCGTCGTGCCGATCCTGGAGGAGCTGCTTTTTCGCGGTTTCATCCTCGGCGTTTTGCTGCGCAGCTTTTTGCGGCTCAGCGCGCTCCTTCTCACTTCCGGTCTTTTTTCCATTGTCCATTTCCTGAAGGCACCCGCGGAAACCACACCTAACGACGCCGTGCGCTGGTTCTCTGGTTTCGATTCGATCGCGCATTCCTTCGGCCAGTTCAGCGACCCGATGATGCTCGCGGCGGGATTCCTGACTTTGTTCGTGATCGGCTGCATCCTGGCCGACGCGCGCCTTCAGACCGCCTCGCTTTGGCTCCCGATCGGACTGCACGCCGGCTGGATTTTTGCCAACGGCACTTTTAGCAAGGCGGCGCATCGCGAAGAACTCGTCCTGCCCTGGCTGGGGAAAAACTTGCTCGTCGGAATTGTGCCTCTTATTCTCGCGCTCATCAGTTGGGCGCTCATGCGCCTCTGGGTGAAACATGCCGACGTTCGCGCTTCGCAATCCGTTTCTCGGACTCGTTAGTCTCATCTATCCGCCTTTCTGCGCGGTTTGCGCGCGGTCGATCGAGGCTCCGGAACATCTCTGCGCCAGCTGTGCCGAAAAAGCGTCGCGGCTGCGTCCTCCTTTCTGCGCGAAGTGTTCGCAGCCCTTTGCGGGCGCGATCACGGGCTCGTTTGTCTGCGCGAATTGCGCCGATCGTGTCTTGCATTTTGACGCGGCGATCTCGGCCTACCGCAGCCGGTCCGTCGTCCGCGAATTGATTCACAATTTCAAATACAACCGGCAGATCCGTCTCCGCCATCAGCTCGGCCGCTGGCTGGCGGAAGCGCTGGAGGATCCGAGGCTGGCTGGCCGCCGGTTCGACCTCATCGTGCCGGTCCCGTTGCATCCCGCCCGGCAACGCGAGCGCGGCTTTAACCAGGCAGAGTTGCTGGCGCGCGCGCTCCATCGCCACAGTGGCCTGCCGCTGGGCGACGTCCTGCAACGGACGCGCTACACCACGACCCAGACCCAGTTTGACCGGAGCGAGCGGATGGAAAATCTTCGCGGGGCCTTTCGTTTACGCCGTGGCCGCAACGTGCAAGATTTGCGGATGTTGTTAGTCGACGATGTCCTGACCACGGGTTCGACCCTGAGTGAATGCGCCTCGGTTTTAAGCAAAGCCGGCGCCCTCTCGGTCCACGCGGCAACCGTTGCCCGCGGCTAAGCCATGGCCATTTTCAAAAAGCCATCCCTCCGCACCGACAACCGCAAGAAGCGCGAGATGCCGCAGGGCCTTTGGCAAAAGTGCCCCGGCTGCGGCGAAGTCGTGCACGAGATCGAGCTCTCCGAAAACGACCGCGTCTGTCCGCGCTGCGAATATCACTTCACGATGTCGGCCAAGGAACGGATCGCGAACTTGTGCGATCCCGACAGCTTCGTCGAGATGGACAGCCAGCTCACTTCGATCGACACCCTCAAGTTCCAGGGCATGGCGAGCTATAAGGATCGTCTCCGCAAATACCAGGACAGCACCGGCCTGGTCGACGCGGTCCTGAGCGGCCACGCTCTCATTGAAGGTTACAAGGTCGCGATCGCGGTGATGGATTTCAGTTTCCTCGCCGCCACCATGGGATCGGTCGCAGGCGAGCGTATCACGCGCGTGATCGAGTATGGAACGGCCGAGCGTTGCGGCGTCATCATCGTCGCGGCCTCGGGCGGCGCGCGCATGTATGAAGGCATGCTCAGCCTCATGCAGATGGCGAAAACGAGCGGCGCCCTCGCCCGGCACGCCTGCCAGAATTTGCTCTTTATCTCCGTCCTCACGAATCCGACCACGGCCGGCGTCATGGCCAGCTTCGCGTCGTTAGGCGACATCATTATCGCGGAACCGAGGGCGATGGTTGGCTTCGCCGGCCCGCGCGTGATCAAGGAAACGACGCACCAGGATTTGCCGGAGCGATTCCAGACCGCGGAATTCCTCGTTGAACACGGGCTGATCGATCTGATCGTGCATCGCAACGCCCTGCGCGTGCAGCTCGCCCAGCTTCTCGCCTGCTTCTCCGCCACGCATTGAAAGTGACCGAGCCGGCCGGGCCGCGAACTTCATACCAGGAAGCGCTCGCCTGGCTCTTCGGCACCCAGCGCTTCGGGATCAAGCTCGGCCTCGAAAACACGCACCGGCTTTTCGCCGCCCTCCAGCTTCCCGCGCCTAACGAGCGGATCATCCACGTCGCGGGCACGAACGGGAAAGGCTCCGTTTGCGCGCTGCTCGATTCGGTCTGCCGCGCAGCCGGCTATCGCACCGCGCTCTTCACTTCTCCCCATCTCGTCACCTTTCGCGAACGCATCCAGGTGAATGGCGAACTCATCTCCGAAGATTCGGTGGCGCGCGGCCTAACGAAAATCCGCGAACTGATCGCCGACTGGGATCCGCACCCGACCTTCTTCGAAATCACGACCGCGCTCGCGCTCGACTATTTTCGCGAAGCGAACGCCAAGATCGTTATTCTCGAGACCGGGATGGGAGGAAGACTCGATGCCACCAACGCCGTTCAGCCGGTCGTCTCGGTCCTGACCCCGATCGATTTCGATCACCAAAAATGGCTCGGCGCGACGCTCGTCGAGATCGCGCGCGAGAAGGCCGGTATCATCAAGCCGGGTGTGCCGGTTGTCTCCGCCCTTCAGCCCGCCGAAGCGGAAGCCGTCATCCGCGAGCGCGCCGCGGAATGCCGTTCCCCGCTCGATTTCGTCAGGCAACCATTTGAGCGTCTGCCGATCGCGCTCCGCGGGACGCACCAGAAACAGAACGCTGCGCTTGCTCTTTCCGCGCTCCATACGGCAGAGATCGAAGTGAAAGACGAGGCCATTGCGCGCGGGTTCGCCGCGGTTTCCTGGCCGGCGCGTTTTCAGCGCTGGGAGGAGCGCACCATCATCGACGGCGCGCATAATCCCGCCGGCGCGCGCATCCTGGCCCAGACCTGGCGAGAGATTTTCGGAGACCGGCAGGCGACCGTTATTCTCGCCGTCCTGGAAGAAAAGGATGTCGCCGGCATCTGCGCCGCGCTCGCCCCGCTGGCGCGCCACTGGTTGCTGCCCGCGATCCGGAGCGCGCGCGCTCTTTCGCCCGTGGAGCTCCGCCTAACGATTCTCGATCAGCGCCCCGAGGCGGCGGTCGCGCTCCTCCCTTCCTTTGGCGAGGCGTGGGCCGAGGCCAGGCGCGAGGCGGCTCCGATTCTGGTTACCGGTTCGCTGCACTTTGCGGGCGAGGCGCTCGCCTTTCTGCGCGGCCAGCCCGCGGCCTTCGAAGAATGCCTGCAATGAAAATAGCCCGGGCGACCGGGGCCCTTTTTCGTGCGCGCTGCGCTTTCGCTTGCCGGGAAAGCCAGGCGCGTGAAAGCTCACCCGAATGAAATTCCTGTCACGGAATGTGCCGCTTTTATTAATCATTCTCTGCTTCGGCGCCGGAATTGCGACGGCTGCGGACGATGAAAAATCGGTCGAGTTCCAAGGCACGGTCTCGGCCGTCGACCTCGCCGCCAAAACCGTCACCGTGCGCGCGCGGCAGAAGGACTTCGTTTTCCAGATCGACCTGGAGCGCTGCCGCGTCGTGAAGGAAGGACGCCAGCCAACGACCCCGGGCGCGCCAACTCCGGGCTTGAAGAGCGCACAGGTCGGCGACTCGGTCGTGGGGCGTTTCGTGGTCGAAGGCGCGAAGGCGGTCGTAACCCATCTCTACCTCATGGCGCACCCCGAGCCCGGCGTGCGGGTCAAGGAAAAGCCCGGCTACATCACAAGTCCCTACCAAACCGGCGGCGCGATCGACGTGCGCGGTTATCGGCGTGGGACAATGCTGGTCGACGAGACGAGCGGGAAAATCTTCCTCGTCCCCTAACTCTCGACCGCTTCGATTCGTGGGAACAACGGGATCGGTTTCCCGACGACGTGGCCATCAGGCAGGATCCCCCACTCTGCCTCGGCTAACGAGAAACGCTCTTCTTTGCCCGCAAGCTCCGGCTTCCAATTAAGCTGGTCGAAAATGCCGTGCGCGGCTTTCGGGAGGACCGGAGAAACGAGGATGGCGATGATGCGGAGGCCCTCCGCCAGCCGATAAAGAAGCGCGTCCAGCTCCCTGGCTGCGGATTCTTCTTTCGCCAGCGCCCAGGGCTTCTTCACGTCGATCTCCTGGTTCCAGCCGGTGATGTAGCTATTGACCCGTTCCAAGGCGGCGTGGACCGAAGATTCCATCTCGCTTTGGTAAGTCGAAAACAGAGGAATAGTTCCCGTCCCTCGCTCGGAGAGCTTACCGGTGCGATAGCGCTGGGTCATGCTAAGGGTGCGGTGGAGCAGGTTCCCTAACGAGTTGGCCAGTTCGGCGTTGAAGCGGCTAACGAGTCGATTCTCTGAGAAATCTGAGTCTTTCCCGGTTGCGATATCGGCCATCAAATAATACCGAAGCGCTTCCGCGCCGTATTTATCGATCAGCGGGTTGGCATCGACCACGTTCCCTAACGACTTGCTCATCTTGGCGCCGCCCATGTTCCACCAGCCGTGGACGAGGAACTTCGGCATCTGCTCGTCCGGGAAACCGAGGGCGTGGAGCATGATCGGCCAGTAGATGCCGTGCGCGGGAATGAGGATGTCTTTGCCGAGGATGTGCAGCGCCGGCCATTTTTGCTGAAAGGATGAAGGCTGAAGGATGAAGGATGAAATGGTTGGGTCGTAGCCGATGAAGCTGATGTAGTTCGTTAAGGCGTCGAACCAAACGAAGTTCACGTAGTCGGGGTCGAAGGGCAGCTCGATGCCCCAACTCAGGCGGGACTTGGGCCGCGAAATGCAAAGGTCGCCGCTCGGTTTCTCGACCGCGTTGATCAGCTCGGTCTGGCGGAAGCCGGGGGTGACACAATCGGGATGCGAACGCAGATACGCGAGCAGCCAATCTTTGTGCTGGGCGAGCCGGAAGTAGTAGTTCTCTTCCGTGCGATGCTCGACCTGGCCCCATTCGGGGCCGAAATCGCCGTTGGGGCCGCGCTCTTTGTCGGTCAGGAATTGTTCCTGCCGGATGCTGTAATAGCCATCTTGTTTGTCTTTGTAGATCTGGCCCTCGTCGTAGAGACGCTGGAGCATGCCTTGTACGCATTTCTTGTGCAGCGGTTCGGTGGTGGCGGCCCAGATGTCGTATTTCACCTCGAGTTTCTCCCAGAGGGCGAGGAATTGTGCGGTTATTCCGTCCACGAATTCCTGCGGCGCGACGCCGGCTTTCTCGGCCGATTGCTGGACTTTTTGGCCGTGCTGGTCGACGCCAGTGAGGAAGTAAACTTCCTCGCCCTTGAGCCGGTGATAGCGGGCGATGACGTCGGCGAGCAATTTCTCGTAGGCGTGGCCGATGTGCGGCGAGCCGTTGGTGTAGTCGATCGCGGTCGTGATGTAGAACGGTTTCGGCATCGGGCTGGGAGATATTGCGGGCGCAGGTTGCGCGGCGCAACCACGAGCTGCACTTCGCTAATGCAGCAGGTCCTGGAGGGACGGGCGCCGTCCCGTCCGTGTTTCTAAAGCCAAACGCGCAGGAGTCGGGACGACACGGCGGTCGTCCCTCCCACACCGCGCCTAACGAGCCCGAAACTTATTCCAAGCCGAGGACGCGGAAGGTCTCGTCGACGTGCCGGAAATGCACGTCGAGCGAACAGAGCGCGTCGATCTCGTGAGGCGAAAGAAGCGCGGTGATTTCCGGCTCTTCCTTGGCGTTCGCGGCGAACGGCTTGTCGCCCTGCCAGGTTTTCATCGCGGCTCGTTGCACCGCTTCGTAGGCGGTTTGGCGATTGGCGCCGGCGCGGGTCAGCGCGAGGAGGATCGACTGGCTGTGGTAGAGGCCTTTCGTTAGGCCAAGATTCCGTTCCATGTTCTCGGGATAGACGTGCAGCTTTTCGATCAGGTCGCGCAGCTTAACCAGCATGTAGTCGAGCAGGGTGCAGGAATCCGGCAGGATGATGCGCTCGGCGCTGGAATGGCTGATGTCGCGCTCATGCCAGAGGGCGACGTTCTCGAGCGCGACGATGGCGTTTCCCCTCACGACACGGGCCAGGCCACTGAGACGCTCGGCCGTGATCGGGTTGCGCTTGTGCGGCATGGCCGAGCTGCCTTTCTGGCCGGCGCTGAAAAACTCCTCCACTTCCAGCACCTCGGTCCGCTGCAGGTGGCGCAGCTCCGTCGCCCAGCGATCGATGCTCGAGGCAATGAGCGCGAGCGTGGTGGAAAATTCCGCATGCCGATCGCGCTGGATGATCTGGGTCGAAAGTTTCGCCGGCTCCAGTCCGAGCTTTTCGCAAACGTAGTGTTCGATTCGCGGATCGAGATGCGCGTGGGTGCCGACCGCGCCGCTCAGCTTGCCAACACCGATGCGCGCGAGCGTTTGCGTGAGCCTTTCCTCGGCTCGTCCGAATTCGTCGAACATGAGGGCGAGCTTCAGACCGAAAGTAATCGGCTCGGCGTGAATGCCGTGGCTGCGGCCGATCATCGGCGTCATCTTGTAACGCCGGGCCTGCTCGGCCACGACCCGGCGCAATTCGCGCAAATCTTCGAGCAGGATTTTCCCGGCTGCGACGAGCTGGACCGCAAGGGTCGTATCGAGAATGTCCGAGGACGTCAGCCCCTGGTGGATCCAGCGCGCCGCCGGTCCGACTGATGCCGCCACGTTCTCAAGAAAGGCGATGACGTCGTGGTTCGTCCGTTTCTCGATCTCGTTGATCTCGGGAATGGAAAACCGCGCCCGCTGGCGGATCGCCTCGGCGTCGGCTTTGGGAATTTGTCCCAAATCCGACATCGCTTCGCAGGCGAGAGTTTCGATTTCGAGCCAAATCGCAAACTTGCGCTGCTCCGACCAAAGCTCGCGCATCGGGGCGCGGGAATATCGCTCAATCACCCGGCGAACATAGAAAGCCGCACGTTGGCGGCAAAGCGATTCCTGGAAAAAGAAACGTCGCCCAAGCAGATGAACCGCAAGGGCGACGTGTACCGTCGGCTGGGATTAAAATTCGTTAGCAGACCCGGGCGCGATTGAAGCGACCATTACTCTGCACCCGCACCTGGCCGCTGCCCAGCAGATCGGCGACGGTCGCGACCATCTCTTTGGTGTTC
>JACCZO010000161.1 GCA_013695925.1 Chthoniobacterales bacterium | reverse complement strand
ATGCGGCCAAGCCCGCCGCTTGCATTGCGCGCGGCTTTTGGCTCGTATGGCAACGCCATGGAATTTTCACTTCGCGCCTGCGTTCTTTTGATCGGTTTCAGCTTGCTCGGGATCACAGCATCACCGGCCGCGCCCTCCCCCACTCCGCCGCGATTCTCGCCTGCGGCGAGTGAGCCGATTCTACCGCCACTCGCGCCCTGGAATGGAAAGAGCCGTGAATTGATCGCGGCGAAAGACGATCCGTGGATCACGCCGGCGGAGAAAACGGATTTCCGGCTCACCCCGTCCTACGACGAAACCGTCGCCTGGCTGCGCAAGCTCGTGGCCGCCGCGCCGGAGCAGCTGAAAATGATCTCGCTCGGGAAATCGCCCGAAGGCCGCGACATCTGGATGATCGTGGCCGCGCGCGACCGCGAATTCACGCCCGAATCCTTGCGCAAAAATGGCAAACCGATCGTGCTCGCGCAGGCCGGGATTCATTCCGGCGAGATCGACGGCAAAGACGCGGGCCTCATGCTCCTGCGCGACATCACCGCACGCGGAATGAAGCGCGATCTGCTCGACCAGGCGAACTTCCTCTTCGTCCCGATCTTCAATGTCGATGGCCACGAACGCGCCTCGAAATTCGGACGCGTGAACCAGCGCGGCCCGGAGTTGACCGGTTGGCGAACCAATTCAAAGAACCTCAATCTGAATCGCGACTACACGAAGGCAGACACGCCTGAGATGGCGGCCATGCTCGGCGCGATCAATCAATGGCAGCCGGATCTTTACCTCGATCTGCACGTCACCGATGGCGCCGATTACCAATACGACATCACCTTTGGTTTCAATGGACCTGGCGGCCATTCTCCTGCCATCGCGGGCTGGCTCGAGAAAACGTTCCAGCCGGCGGTGACCAGCGATCTGGCAGCGATGGGACACGTCCCTGGCTCGACCGACAGCGCGAACTGGATCGACCCGAAAGATTTGTCGAAGGGAATCCGGAGCTGGATGGCGGAGCCGCGTTACTCCAATGGCTACGGCGACGTGCGGCATCTTCCCACCGTGCTGCTCGAGAATCACTCGTTGAAACCGTATGAGCGCCGGGTTCTTGGCACCTGCGTCTACCTGGAGAGTGCGCTCCGGACGGCCGGGAAAAATGCCGCGACCTTGCGCGAGGCGATTGCAGCCGATCGCGCGCGGCAGGCGTCCTCCGTTCCGTTGACCTGGGAGATCGACCCGAAAGCCCCTAACGAAATCATCGAGTACAAAGGGATCGAATCGCGCGCCGTTCCTTCCGCCATTTCCGGCGGAGTGCGCCTTGAGTTCACTGGAAAACCGATCACACAAGCGATTCCCTACCGGCGCTCCAACCACGTCAGCCTCTCGGTCAAACGCCCGAAAGCCTATTGGATTCCACCGGCGTGGAACGACGTCGTGCAGCGGCTCGAGCGGCACGGGATACAACTCGAGCGAATCGCCGAACCTCGCGACTTGGAGGTCACCGCCTACCGCCTGGAGGAGATGAAATTCCAAGGTGCGGCTACAGGAGAAGAACCCCAACCGTTCGAGGGTCACGTGCAATTGACCGCGAAGCCGGTGGCGACGAAACGGACCGAACGTTTTCCGGCGGGCTCGGTGCGAGTCCCGACGAACCAGCCGCTGGGCGATCTCGCGATCGTCCTGCTCGAGCCGGCTGCGCCGGACTCGTTTTTCCAGTGGGGATTCTTCGATCAGGTGTTGCAACCGACCGAGTACATCGAGGGTTACGTGATGGAGCCGATGGCGGAGAAGATGCTCGCGAGCGATCCGAAACTGGCGTCGGAGTTCCGCGCGAAACTGGCGCAGGACGAAACCTTCCGCGCTTCGCCGAAGGAACGGCTGCGCTGGTTTTACGCACGGACGCCGTTCTTCGACGAGCGCTGGAAAATGTATCCCGTGGCGCGGGAAGAGTAATCTGGGGAGCGCACGCGCCCTCGCGTGCTGGTTTCGGCGCCCTCGCCGAAACAGGCTTTGCCTTACGCATGATTGGAAAGGAAAAGTTCGCCATGGCGGGGGCGCCAAGGCCAGCACGCGCGGCGCGTGCGCTCCCCAGAGCTCTCGCCGAGCGCGGGATTTTCCCTCGCGCCGAGCGGCATTTTCGTGGATAGAAACCCCCGATGAAGTCCACTCTTTTTTTCAGCGTCGCTCTTCTTTCCGCGACCACTGCCATGAATGCCGCGACCGAGAACAAAATGCCCGACCAGGCCAAACTCGAAGCCATGGCCGCGCGCTTTGCTCCGACCGAGATCACGGCCGACCTTTCGAAGCTTTCGCCTAACGACCGGAAGGTGCTCGCGAAACTGGTCGAAGCTTCGCAGATCATCGACGGCATCTTCCTCCGTCAGGCCTGGGCGGGGAACCCGTCGATGCTG
Organism: Chthoniobacterales bacterium; assembly: GCA_013695925.1. Taxonomy (GTDB): domain Bacteria; phylum Verrucomicrobiota; class Verrucomicrobiia; order Chthoniobacterales; family UBA10450; genus Palsa-1392. The sequence continues at coordinate 1,477 of JACCZO010000161.1, read as the reverse complement.
CTCGACCTGGCCGGCGACCAGAGCGCGGAAGGGCGTGCCCGGCTTCACTATTTTCTGATTAACAAGGGCCCGTGGTCCGAGCTCGATCACAATCAGCGCTTCGTCGCGCGCGCGCCGCCCAAACCGGAGGGTGCCGGTTTTTATCCGCCCGACGCGACCAAAGCCGAGCTGGAAGCGTGGATGAAATCGCTCCCGGCGGCAGAACAAAAGCGGGCGAAAGGTTTTTTCACGGTCGTTCGTCGCAACGCGGCCGGGAAGTTCACGATCGTTCCCTATAACATCGAATACCAGGGCGAGCTGATCCGCGCCGCCGGGTTGCTGCGCGAAGCAGCCGAAGCCGCGAGCGAGCCGACTCTGAAGAAATTCCTCACCACCCGTGCCGACGCTTTCCTGACCAACGACTACTATGCGAGCGACGTCGCCTGGATGGAACTCACCGGCGCGATCGAGCCGACGATCGGTCCGTACGAGGTCTACGCGGATGAATTCTTCAATTACAAGGCCGGCTACGAAGCCTTCATCACCGTGCAGGACGAGGATGAATCGGCCAAGCTGCAGAAATTCTCGGGCGAATTGCAGGACATCGAGAATCACCTCCCGATCGATCCGAAATATCGCAACCCGAAGCTCGGCGCCCTGGCCCCGATCGTTGTCGTGAACGAAGTCTTCGCCGCGGGGGATGCCAATCACGGCGTGCAGACGGCCGCCTTCAATTTACCTAACGACGAGAAAGTGACGCAGGAAAAAGGCTCGAAGCGCGTGATGTTGAAAAACGTCCAGGACGCGAAATTTGCCAAAACCCTTGTCCCGATCTCGAAGGTCGTGCTGTCGCCGGCCGACCAGAAGGATCTCTCGTTCGACGCTTTCTTCACCCACATCGTCGTGCACGAGCTGATGCACGGCCTCGGGCCCCACAACATCACTCTCAACGGCCGCAAAACCACGGCGCGCCAGGAAATGAAAGAAGCCGGCAGCGCGCTGGAGGAAGCGAAGGCCGATGTCTCCGGCCTGTTTGCGCTGCAATATCTGATCGACAAGGGCGTGGTCGACAAGTCGATGCAGCGTGCGTTTTACACGACTTTCCTCGCGTCCAGTTTCCGCACCCTGCGTTTCGGGACGAGCGAGGCGCACGGCCTCGGGATGGCGTTGCAACTGAACTACCTGCTCGACGCAGGCGCCTTCGTGGCAAATACGGACGGCACTTTTTCGGTCAACCCGGAGAAGGTCGAAGCCGGGGTCGAGGGGCTGACCCGCGAGATCATGACGATCCAGGCGGAAGGAGATTACGAGAAGGCAAAGGATCTGATCAAGCGGCTCGGAGTCATCAGGCCAGAGGTGCAGAAGGCGCTCGACAGGATGGGCCACATTCCGGTCGACATCGAACCAAAGTTCACCACCGCCGAGCGATTGATCCGCGAAAATCCGTAGCGCGTCGCCGCAAACTTCCGGGGAGCACGGGCTGCCAGCCCGTGGGTGA
>JACCZO010000139.1 GCA_013695925.1 Chthoniobacterales bacterium | reverse complement strand
TCGCCAAGGTGAACACAATTGTCTGGAAAGATGAGGAGGGCCGGATGCAAATTCGACGGGAGGGCATTCCCGCGCTGCGGGAGGATTTGCAAAAGGTGATCGAGGAAATGAAATGAAAACAGAGCGTACTCCAATTTCTTCCGCGATGGATCGACGGCGCTTCCTCTTTGGCACTGGGCTGACGGTGGCGGGGATGGCCCTGACCCTGCGCTCCCAGGCGCAGGCGCAGGTGCAGACCCCGGACACGGCGGCGGCTGCGCCTAACGATCTCAGCAGTTGGCAAAATGTGCGCGCGCAGTTCGCCATTTCTCCCGACCACATCAACATGAGCGGGTTCTTTCTCGCCTCTCATCCCCGGCCGGTGCGCGAGGCGATCGACAACTACCGCCGCGCGCTCGACGACGATCCCTTTGACGTGGTGGAGAAGGTGGAGTTTGGCAGCCGGCTCCGGGTCGAGCGGGCGGTGGCGGAATATCTCGGCGGTAAAGCGGAAGAGGTGGCGCTGACCGACAGCACGACGATGGGGCTCGCGCTCATTTATCACGGGCTCACTTTCAAGAAGGGCCAGGAAATTCTCACCACCGCGCACGACCATTACGCGCAACACGAATCGATCCGCCTCGCTGCCGCGCGCTCGGGGGCGACGGTGCGCAAGATCAAGTTGTTCGACGATTATCAGTCGATCTCCGCAGACGAGATCGTGAGCCGGATTCGCAAGGCGATCAGCCCGGCCACCCGCGTCGTCGGAGTGACGTGGGTGCATTCGAGCAGCGGGCTGCGTCTCCCAATCCGGCGGATTGCGGACGCAATCGCCGAGGCCAACGCTAAACGTGGCGACGCCGACCGGGTCCTGTTGGTGGTCGACGGCGTGCATGGGCTCGGCGCGGTCGATGAAACAGTCGCGCAAATGGGCGCCGACTTTTTTGCGGCCGGAACGCACAAGTGGATTTTCGGTCCGCGCGGGACGGGGATCATCTGGGCCAAGTCCGAGAACTGGAAACTTCTGCGACCGGTCATTCCCTCGTTTGCCGACGGTCCCTACGGTGCCTGGATGGAAGGCCGGTCGTTAGGCGAAACCGAGGCGCAGTGGGTTTCGCCGGGCGGTTTTCATTCCTTCGAACATCGCTGGGCCCTGCCCGCGGCCTTTGCCTTCCATCGCGAGATCGGCCGGGCGCGCGTGGCGGAGCGCATTCAAACGCTCAACAGTATGGCCAAGGAAGCGCTCGCGAAAATGCCGCATGTGCGGGTCCATACGCCGCGCGATCCCGAGCTTTCGGCGGGGCTGATTTGTTTCGACGTCGAAGGGATGAAACCGGAGGCGGTCGTCGAGAAATTGCTCGCGAAGAAAGTGATCGCTTCCCAATCCCCCTACGCGACCTCACATCCGCGCCTTTCCCCGAGTCTCTTGAACGACGAGAAAGAAGTGGAGCAAACGCTCGGTTACGTCCGCGCCATGGCATGAACGCGACCTTCCGGATCTGGCGGGGCGACGCGAGCGGCGGCGAGTTCCGCGATTACACGACGGAAGTTTCGGAAGGCATGGTGGTGCTGGACGCGGTCCACGACATCCAGGCGACGCAGGCGAACGACCTCGCCTGCCGCTGGAATTGCAAGGCGGGCAAGTGCGGGTCGTGTTCCGCCGAAGTGAACGGCATGCCGAAGCTGATGTGCATGGCCCGCCTGAATGAGCTCCCGCTCGAGCGCCCGGTCACGATCGAGCCGATGAAAGCCTTTCCGCCGCTGAAGGATTTGATCACCGATGTCTCGTGGAATTTCGCGGTCAAAAAGCGGATTAAAAAATTCAAACCGCGCCCGCCTGACGCGGCCGACGGCACCTGGCGGATGCAGCAGCAGGACATCGACCGCGTGCAGGAATTCCGGAAATGCATCGAGTGTTTCCTTTGCCAGGATGTCTGCCACGTCCTGCGCGACCATCACAAACACGACCAGTTTATCGGGCCGCGTTACCTCGTTTACGTCGCGGCGCTGGAGATGCATCCGCTCGACACCGAGGACCGAGTGACGGAATTGCGCGAGGCGCAGGGGATCGGCTATTGCAACATCACCAAGTGCTGCACGAAAGTCTGCCCGGAGGAGATTCACATCACCGACAACGCGATCATCCCATTGAAGGAACGGGTGGTAGACGATTACTACGACCCGCTCGGTTGGATCTGGAAAAAAATCCGACGCCAGAACGAACGCACACCGGAACGGCCTCGGCCTAACGAAAATGTCTGAGCTCAAATCCCTTTCGCGCGAGGCCATCCCGGCCGCCTTGGAAAAGGCGGAGCGTTACCGGCTCCTGAACGAGCCGGGCGAAGCGGAAAGCATCTGCCTCGATATCCTCGCTACCGACGCGGAGAACCAGCCCGCGATCATTACCCTCCTGCTCGCGATCACGGATCGTTTCAGCAAGGGCTACGGGGTGAGCGACACGCCGGCCAATCAATTGCTCGCCCGGATCAAGGGCGAGTACGAGCGCGCCTACTACGGCGGAATTTTGGCGGAACGCCGGGCCAAGGCGAA
>JACCZO010000136.1 GCA_013695925.1 Chthoniobacterales bacterium | reverse complement strand
GGAGAGCGAAAATGTCGGGACGACACAGGCGCTATCGCCGCTGTGAATGCCAGCTTCTTCGATGTGTTCCATGATTGCGCCCACGACCGCGATCTCGCCGTCGGCGATACAATCGACGTCCACCTCGATCGCGTCCTCCAGAAAGCGGTCGACCAGGACCGGTCGGTGCGAGCTGACCTCGATCGCGCTCCGCATGTAGCGGCGCAAATCCTCCGCGTGATAGACCAGCTCCATCGCGCGTCCGCCCAGCACAAACGACGGCCTAACGAGGACCGGATAACCGATCCGTGCCGCGATCGCGACCGCTTCCTCTTCGCTCGTGGCCGAACCGCTCGGCGTCTGGCGCAGTCCGAGACGATCGAGCATCTCGGCGAAAAGTTTGCGATCTTCGGCCAGTTCGATGCTCTCCGGCTGGGTGCCGATGATGGGGACGCCGGCCGCTTTGAGCCCGGCGGCGAGGTTAAGCGGTGTCTGACCACCGAACTGCACGATGACGCCCTCCGGTTTTTCCTGTTCGTAAATATTGAGCACGTCCTCGTGCGTGAGCGGCTCGAAATAGAGTTTGTCGCTGGTGTCATAGTCGGTCGAAACCGTTTCCGGGTTCGAGTTGACCATGATGGTTTCGATCCCGAGCTCGCGCAGGGCGAAGGCGGCGTGGACGCAGCAGTAATCGAACTCAATCCCCTGGCCGATCCGGTTCGGGCCGCCGCCGAGGATCATGATTTTGCGTTTCGCGCTCGAACGCATCTCATTTTCGTCGCCGTAGGTGGAATAATAATACGGGGTATAAGCCTCGAACTCGGCCGCGCAGGTATCGACCAGGCGGTAAGTCGGGGTGACGCCGGTGGCGATGCGCGCGGCGCGAACTTGATCTTCGGTCGAGCCTAACGAGTGGGCCAGTTGGCGATCGGAAAACCCAAGCCGCTTCGCCCGCCGGAAGTCAGGCGTCACGCCTGACTCGGCCGGCAGCCTTCCAGCCTGCCGCCCCTCCGGCCGCGTCTCCGGCCGGGCAAGATGCCCGGCCGCCGAGTCAGTCAGGATGACCGACCTCCGGGCGAACAGAAACTCTCCCTCGCGCAAATGTCCCTTCTCGGGATTGTGCGCGATGTATTGCCGGATCGCGTCGAGATGATCCAGATCGCGCACAATGGTATCGAAACTCTCCGCCATCCAGACAGTGCCTTCCCTTCCCCTGAGCTGGTTGATCGCTTTGGCGGTAAACGATTTCCACGAGCGCAGGATCTCGCCTAACGGATGGTCGCCCAGCGGCTTCACCAGCAGATGGACGTGATTGGGCATGATCACGAAGTCATCGAGGAGGTAGCGTTCGCCGTGGAAATAGAGGAGCGCGTCCCGGACGATGTCGGCGTAGTCTCGTTCGCGCAGCAGGCAGCTCCCGTGACCCTGATCCAGCCACTGCTCGCGGCTTTCTTCGCAGAGGCGGACGTATTCGCGACTGGTCTTCCAGTCCCACGGCTGAGGATGAAATTTTAGCCAGCGTTCGCGCTCCTCGCGCCATTCCGCGAGCACGCTCTCTGGCACCGCGTCGGCAAGACGGAAGGTGACGAAGTAGGTCGCGCCCTTTTGCTCCCAATGAGGAAGATGACGGCGCTTGATCTCGACCTCGCCGCGGGGATCGAAGCCGCGAAACTGGAAGTCAGTCATCTTGACTGACTCGGCGGGTAGCCTTCCAGCCTGCCCGTTCGCCAACCGGCGGGCTGGAAGGCCGCCGGCCGAGTCAGGCGAGACGCCTAACTTCCGCTGCGCGTCCACCACCTGCGCGATGTTCTGCAAAAACCACGGATCGATTTTCGTTAGGCCAAATACTTCCTCGATCGTCATACCATCCTGAAAGGCCTGCGCGACGTAGAAGATTCGTTCCGCGTTCGGGACGCTCAGTTTGCGCCGCAGGGTTTCTTTATCGACCCGCGTTTCGCGTCCGTCGCCACAGAGTCCGAAGCGCTTGATCTCGAGACTGCGCAACGCCTTCTGCAGCGCTTCTTTAAAGGTGCGCCCGATTGCCATCGCTTCGCCGACACTTTTCATCCGCGTCGTCAGGGTGGCGTCGGCCTCGGGGAATTTCTCGAAGGTGAAACGCGGCACTTTGACTACGCAATAATCTATCGTCGGCTCGAAACTGGCCGGCGTTTCGCGCGTAATGTCGTTCCGGATTTCGTCGAGGGTGTAACCGACCGCGAGCTTGGCCGCGATTTTCGCGATCGGAAAACCGGTCGCCTTCGAGGCCAGCGCGCTCGAACGCGAGACGCGCGGATTCATCTCGATCACCACCATCCGCCCGTCCTCCGGGTTAACGGCGAACTGGATGTTCGATCCACCCGTCTCGACCCCGATCTCGCGAATGACCGCGAAAGAAGCGTCGCGCATCGCCTGGTATTCGCGGTCGGTCAGGGTCTGGGCGGGCGCGACCGTGATCGAGTCGCCAGTGTGCACGCCCATTGGATCGAGATTCTCAATCGAGCAGACGACGACGCAGTTGTCGGCCCGGTCGCGCATCACCTCCATCTCGAATTCCTTCCAGCCTAACAATGATTCCTCGATCAGGACTTCGCTCACCGGCGAGAGATCGAGGCCGAGTTCCACAATCGAGGAGAGCTCTTCGCGGTTGTAGGCGATCCCGCCGCCGGAGCCGCCAAGGGTGAAGGCCGGTCGAATAATGAGCGGGAAACTTCCGATCTCGGCCGCGACCCGCTCCGCGTCGCCCAGCGACCGCGCGATGCCGGAACGCGCAACATCGAGGCCGATCCGAACCATCGCTTCCTTGAAGAGCTGGCGATCCTCGCCCTTGGCGATGGCGCGGGCGTTGGCTCCGATCAACTGAACACCGTGCCTAACGAGCGCTCCGTTGCGGTTCAGTTCCATCGCGGCGTTGAGCGCGGTCTGGCCACCCATCGTCGGCAGGATGGCGTCCGGTTTTTCCCGTTCCAGGATGAGCTCGATCACTTCCGGCGTGATCGGTTCAATGTAAGTGCGATCGGCAAACTCCGGATCGGTCATGATCGTAGCCGGGTTGGAGTTCACGAGCACGACTTCGTAACCTTCCTCGCGCAGGGCTTTACAGGCCTGCACCCCGGAATAATCGAACTCGCACCCCTGCCCGATAATGATCGGGCCGGAGCCGATGAGGAGGATTTTGTGCAGTTGATCGTTCCTCGGCATGCGCTGCGGGAGCGTATGCAAAAACCAGCCGAGGTCGAGGCCAGCGGTTTCTTTCGCCGCGCGGCACGGCCCCACCCGGCAGCAAAAAAAAGCCAGCGTGCTGGCGCTTTGCTGTAGCCGGGAACGTTGACCCCGGCCGCGGCGACCTCTCCAACGCATCAACAGCTTCCGCGGGATTGGTTCTGTCCCTGGCTGGGGTCACCGCCTCCCCGGCTACAACGCGAAGTTACGCGACCTGTCGAGCCCGCTGGCGGTCGAGGTAAACTTTGCAAATGCCCTTGATTCGGGTCAGGACGTAATAGGTCGTCTGGCTGCGGACCCGGACCAGCTCCGCGCCGACAATGCGCGTCACAAAATCCTGCGGCATGGCGAGAATTTCCTGCGGGGTGGCGCCGTCGAGCCCTTTGCAAAGGATCGAGGTCATGGCGCGGGTCAGGGTCTGCACTTCCGGGCCGAGGGTCATGCGAAGATGGGCCCGGTTATCGTCGTCGACCTGGAGATAAACGCCGACTTTATCGGCGCACTCCTCATCTTTGCGCACGTCTTCGAGATCGAATTGTTCGCCCTCACGCGGCTCCTGCTTCGGCGCGCTATCGGAGTAGGCGACGAGGGTCTCTCTTCGTTCCACCTCCGGGAGGTGGTCGAAGAGATCGATGATGTTTTGCAGTTTCTCCGGGTACATCTCCATCCTCATGCTCGTGCTCATGCTCGTGCTCGTAATCGGCTCGAGCAAGCGAGCGTTCCAACGTGCGGATCGATCACGAGCACGAGCACGAGTAGGAGCACGAGGAAGAGCTAGGCGCTCTTCTCGATCGGGGCGCCTACTTTGTTGCCCCACTCGGTCCAGGAACCGTCGTAGTTGCGGACATTGTCGAGTCCAAGGAGGTAGGTGAGGACGAACCAGGTGTGACTGGAGCGTTCGCCAATGCGGCAATACACCACCGTGTCTACGTCGGGGTTCACGCCGGCGCCTTCGAAGTAAATCTTCGCCAGTTCCGGCGCGGACTTGAAGGTGTTGTCGTCCTTCGTCGCGGTTTTCCACGGCACGCTTTTCGCGCCCGGGATGTGCCCGCCGCGCAGCACGCCTTCCTGCGGATACTCCGCCATGTGGGTGATCTCGCCCTTGTATTCGCCCGGCGAACGAACGTCGACGAGCGGTTTGCCGGCTTTGCTTTGCG
>JACCZO010000135.1 GCA_013695925.1 Chthoniobacterales bacterium | reverse complement strand
CCATTTCCGCGGCCAGGACGCGTTTCGTGCGATCGAGTTGAATCGTCACCGGCTCGTTAGGCAGGGGGCGCGGACAGCGCTTCAGGAGCCAATTGGCGAGGCGTGTTTCCATGTCTTTCAAAGTGAGATCATCGAGCAAACCGACGAGCACGCGCAGATGCTGGCTCATCGAACCGAGCATGCGCAGGGCCAGCTCCGGCCGGCCGCGCAGGAGCTCGATGAAGTCGCGTTTCGGGACCAGCAGCACCGTGCTTTCCTCCGTCGCGCGCGCATCGGCCGGATAACCGTCCTCGGTCGCGAGCGTCGCCTCGGCGAAGGACTCGATCGGACGGAAAAGGCAAATGACCTGCTCTTTCCCTGCGGCGCTGACGCGATGCACTTTGATCGCGCCTCGCTGCATGATGTAAAAACCTTCCGAGGGCGAGCCTTCGTGAAAAAGATATTCGCCTTTCCCGAGCTGGCGCGGGATGACGAAGGCCGCGAGCGCGGAAATGTCCGTCGCCGGCAGGCCCATGAAGAGCTGGCACCCGCGCAGGGTATTCTCGGTGACGAGTTGTTTGAACTTTCCACGCTCCAGCGTCATGGCCGGAGGGTAATGGATTGCGCCTCGGCCGTCGTGGCAAAAGATCCGCTTCGTCGGAAGCCGCCGGGAAGCGAGGTATTGCCGCCAGCAGCAAGAAGTATTACCGTGCGATCGTCATGACTACGATCACCTGCAAGGTTTCGGAAAAGTTGAACGCGCAATTGGAAGCGCTGGCGCGCCGTCGGCGGACTTCGAAATCAGCGATTCTTCGTGAGGCGCTGGAGCATAAGACCAGGACCTCTTCCAGAGCGGCGGCCCACTCCGCCTACGATCGGGTCAAGCATCTCTGCGGAACCCTGCGGGGGCCGAAAGACCTGTCGACGAATCCACGACACATGAAGGGATTTGGTGAGTAACCTCATCATCGACACCGGCCCGCTCGTGGCCTTTTTGGTCGAGACTGACTCGCACCACCACTGGGCAGTGGAACGTTTTCACGAATTGGCTGCGCCTTTTTTCTGCTGCGAGCCAGTCCTGACCGAGACCCTCTACCTGGTCAGCCGTTTGCACGACGGCCCCCGCCGCTTCTTCCAACTGCTCGATTCTGATGTTTTGCAAATCGAGTTCGATCTGCTCGCGGAGCGCGCGGCCCTGCGAAGATTGATCTTCAAATACTCCGACCTGCCCATGTCTCTGGCCGACGCCTGCCTCGTGCGGATGACGGAGCAAATGGATGACGCGGTTATTTTCACGACGGACGGCGACTTTCGCACCTATCGCAAGAACGGCCGGCAGATGATCCCCCTCGTGATCCCGGGCTGAAACCTGGCCCACTTGCGTGCTTCGCTCACTCATCCCGCCAAAAATTCACCGCCCAGCTGCCATCGACCTGATGCTGCACGCTGGAGCGGAAGCCTTCGCTGCCTAATTTCTCGACCAGAGGCGAGGGCAGAAAGGGCGCGATCACGATCAGACCTTCGCCTGTTTTCAGGGAATCGACCCGCGCTCGGATGGTGGCAAAGGGCTCCGTGCCTTTGGCGATCAGGGGCCGAACATCCAGTCTCTTGAAAATCACCGGCATCGTCCTATTCCTCCCAGCGCGCCAGGCGTTGCGCAGTCAGGCCGAGCAGCCCCGACATCCAAACGATCGAAATGAGGACGAACCAGAGCCCGGGATGCGCGAGCCACCAGGCCGCGAGCGGGGTCGAGTTGGCGGCTTCGGCGGGGATTTGTTCCATCGCGAAGAGAGCCTGAATGCGGAAGGCGTCGAGCGGATTCACCATCAAGAGCGCGGCCCAGAAGTCCGGGACCTTTTGCAGGAGCGGAAAATGTGCGCCGAAGAGTGCGACGAGATCGAAGCCGACCAGAAGGAACAGCCAGGCCGCGAGAGCGAGGATCAATCCTTGCACTCGTTCGCGCGCGAGAAAACCGGCGGCCAGTCCCAGGGTGAGAAAGACGCAGGTGAGTTCGGTCGTGAAAAGGTAGAGCTGAGCAAGATGCAAGGAGCGCCCGGCAGTGAAGAGCGCAGGCAAAAAGAGCAGGAGCAACGCGCTGGCAAAAATGAGCGCGAGCGCAATAAACTTCCCGAGTAGAAACGCACTCCGAGGAATGGGCTGACTGAAGAGAAGCGGCCATTCACGGCTTTCGGCACGTGCGCTGTTCACGCCCAGGAGGACGGCAAAAAGCGAGACGCAGTAGAGCGAGAGTTGCAGGATGAACAGTCCCGCGGCGCTCGTGTCCTCGGCGAAGACGGTGGCAGCGATGCCGCCCACGAGGGCGATCGCGCAAAAGACCTGGAAGTAGCGGCTCGAGATCGATCCGCGCACTTCACGCCAGAGCATGGCTTGCAAAGGCGCGCCGTTTGAGGTGATCGTCAACGCGGCGATCATCGGTGAATTGGCATTCCGGGTAGCGCACCCGTCTCGCGTGCTGGCGAAGGCGTCCTCGCCTTCGCGGACTTTTCTTTTTGCGCATCGCTTTCGGCGATGGTGTTGGGTTCGGAAGTTCGTTTC
>JACCZO010000117.1 GCA_013695925.1 Chthoniobacterales bacterium | reverse complement strand
GCGGTAATCATGTGCCATCTCCTTCGTCCGCATGACAAACGTCTGGCCGGCGTCGTCATCCCAGCGCCGCGTTTCCTGGGCCAGCACTTCGCCGCGGTCCAGCGCAACGGTTTGGCGCTCCACTTCGTAAGCCAGCGCCCGTCGGACGCCGCTGATCGAGTTCATGTTCTTGATCTCGATCTTGGCCCCGAAGTCCCCCTGCGACTCCGGCCGGAGCGAGATATTGCAGTCGCAGCGCAACTGCCCTTTCTCCATGTCCGCATCGCTCACCTGGCCGTAAGTCAGGATCTGTTTGAGCGTGCTCAGAAAAGCAAAGGCCTCCTCCGGCGAATTAATTTCCGGCTCGGTCACGATCTCCATCAGGGGCGTGCCGGCGCGGTTAAAATCGATCCCGGTGCTGGTCTCGAAGTGGGAGCTCTTCGCGACATCTTCCTCGAGATGAATCCGGACCAGGCGCACTTCTTTCTCCGGACCTGTCAGCCCCTTTTGCGCATCCTTCGGGTAGGCGAAATGATGGAGCGGGACGCGCCCTTTCGCGCACAGCGGCGTCTCGTACTGCGAGATCTGATAATTCTTCGGCAGGTCCGGGTAAAAATAATTTTTCCGGTCGAACTGACTGACCGGCGCAATCTCGCAGTCGAGCATGAGCCCGGTTAACGTCGTTAGGCGGAGCGCTTCCTCGTTCATGACCGGGAGCGCGCCCGGCAGGCCGAGGCAGGTTGGGCAGGTGAGCGAATTTGGTTCCGCGCCAAACTCGACCGCGCACCCGCAAAACATCTTCGAGCGCGTCTTGAGCTGGACGTGGACCTCGAGGCCGATGGTCGTGAGGTAGATCATTCCAAGGGCGCGATCTTGTGCAGCGGTTCGTTCGCCTGAGCCAGCGCCCAAAGCTCGAACAGTTCCGGCTGATGGAGCGCCGCCCATTCCATTACCAGGCCCAGCGCTCGGGGCGGGAGGTTGGTCTCCAGCACCGAGAGCGACTCAATCACGACCCGGGCCTGTGTGCCCGCATATTCGGCATGGAAATGAGGCGGCGGATGATCGCCAAAATACATCCGGATGATGATGCCGAAGAACCGGCTAATCTCCGGCATGCGTGGCCCACTCCCGCATCTTGGGAAAAAGCTGCTCCGGTCTCTGCTGAGTGATCTTGAGGTAAAGCGCGTCGGGACAAAGATCGATCTGGTCGCTCCACCGAACCGCACCGCCTTCGCCGATGGCAACTTTGTCGAACAACCCGTCGTTGTCCCAAGCCTGGAACACACCTTTCCCAGCGAATTCCGAAAGATCAACGATCCCTTGGACGTCATCGGAATAACGAACCCAAACTTGATATTTGGCTAGCGCTTTTACCTCCACAGGCAGCGGCATAGGACAAGATTATCGTTTCCCTAGCGCGTAATCCAGCGCCTTTTGAAACTCAAAACGCTTGACCTGCGCCGCCAGCGCCGGGTCGTTCATCGCCTCGATCAGCTTCGGATTTTGCAGGAGCTCCAGGTAGCGCTGCTGCTGGATCAACTCGAAGATCTCGGGATCGTCCCGCAGAGCGATGATCCGCGGATTCTCAGTCAACTCGCGCGCGCCCGGAAAGCTTAGAAAACGTTCTGCACTGCGCGGATTGGAGGCCAGCGTCCCCACTTTGCCGAGGATTTGATAAGTCTCGGCCGGAACGACATCGACCGCCTTGACCGTCTCCCCGAACGGACCGAGCTCGATCGAATTTTTCAACTTCGCGAGCGACTGAATCATTGATGCCGGTTCGTTAGGGAGAGTGCGCGGCCGGGCTGCTGGCGGGCCCGGAGATCGTGCCTCCACCGGATCGGGCGCGCGCATTTCGGCGCTGGCGATCGCGCCGGTCGAACGAATCGCCACCACCACCAGCCAGACGCTGAAAAGCCCAAAGAAAATCCCGAGGACCGCGCCGCAAATCCCGTAGACCAGGCGCACGACCCGGGCGCTTTGTTCCCCAGTGCGCTTGAAAAGGATCGCGCCCAGGGTGCTGATCGCGACATAGACGATGAGGGCGAGGATCGCGCCGGCCGCGATCGAAATCAGAAAATCGGGCAGGCGCAGGAACGGGCGCAGGAGCGGGAGGAGGAGGCGGCCGCCAAAAAAACCGGCGCCATAGGCGGCGGCGAGGGCGAGCAAACGGACGAGTTGCCTAACGAGCCCAAGGCGCCAGCCGCGCACGATTTCAAACGCGATCAGGATGAGCGCGAAGGAAACAAAAATCGTCTGCCAGAGGGCGGAACCGGCAGTCATGAGATGCTGCGCTGCCGGAGAGCGTGATCGCAGAGCACGAGCGCAGCCATCGCCTCGACCATCGGCACCGCCCGCGGCAGGACGCACGGGTCGTGACGGCCGCGCGCCGCGAGGGTGGTTTCTTTCCCGGCGGCGGTGACGGTTTTCTGTTCGCGCGCGATTGTCGCGGTTGGCTTGAAGGCGACGCGAAAGATAATGTTCTCGCCGTTACTGATTCCACCCTGGACCCCGCCGGAGCGATTCGTCGCGGTCCGCACCTTGCCCTCGCGCATCTCGAAGGGATCGTTATGTTCCGAGCCGCGCAGACGGGCCGCGGCAAAACCGGAGCCGATCTCGAAGCCTTTCGTCGCCGGCAGGCTGAGCATCGCCTTGGCGAGGTCGGCCTCGAGCTTGTCGAAGACGGGTTCGCCCAGCCCGGGTGGAACGCCGCGCGCCACGCACTCGATGATTCCGCCTAACGAATCGCCATCAGTCCGGGCCTGTTCGATCGCCTGGATCATCCGCGCCGCTGCGACTTTGTCCGGGCAACGCACTATATTTGCTTCCACCTCAGCGACCGTCACGGTGGCGGGATCGATCGCGGAGACCAGATCATATACGTGACTCACGTATGCGATGATCTCCAGCCCAGGATGAAAATGCGCCAGAAGCTGGCGGGCGACCGCGCCGGCGGCGACGCGGCCGATGGTTTCGCGCGCGGAGGCGCGGCCGCCGCCCTGCCAGTTGCGAATCCCGTACTTGGCTTGGTAGGTGAAATCGGCGTGAGAGGGACGAAAGGTCTCCTTCATCTCGCGATAGGCCTCCGGCCGCGCATCCTCATTGCGCACGAGGATGGCGATGGGTGTGCCTAACGTCTGGCCCTCGAAGATGCCGGAAAGGATTTCGCAACGGTCGGCTTCGGCTCGGGGCGAGACGATCGCGCTCTGGCCCGGGCGCCGTCGGTCGAGCTCGCGCTGGATCTCGGCTTCGCCTAACGGAATCCGCGGCGGGCAGCCGTCGATCACCACCCCGACACCGCCGCCGTGCGATTCGCCGAAAGTGGTGATGCGGAAAAGTTGTCCGAAGCTGCTGCCCATCGCAGCGCAGCTTAACGAAAGCCGGCGAATTGAAAAGGAGGGTGCGCTTCTCTGCCTCCGGGGAGCAAAGGCGGCCCGCCTGTCGATGCCGGCGGCTCGCCGGCATCCCGAGCGCGGGAGCGCAATTCTTCTCTGGGGAGCGCGTGCGCCCCCGCACGCTGGCGATGGCGCCCTCGCCATCGCGAACTTTTTGCTGCTCGCTCCTTTCCCGAGTATGGCGC
>JACCZO010000094.1 GCA_013695925.1 Chthoniobacterales bacterium | reverse complement strand
ACCACAATCGCGTCGCCACCCGAGAGCTGGCGCGCCCGGCCGCTCACATTCCATCTCACGAATCCCCTCATGTCAGCTCGACTGGCCGGTTCTTCTGCGCCGACAAAGCCCGCCGGAGCCGGGCCCGGCCGAGGGCGCGCCGCAGCCGGCGTTGCCAGGAGCGCTCGGGAAAAACTGGGCGGAAGAAGGGATTGAGGGTGACTCCGTGGGAACGGCACAATTCGATCGCTTCCGGCATCCAAAGGCCGCGGGAGATGGCCGACATCAGGTAATGAATCGGCGCGTTCTCCCGGCTGGCGTAGGAAAGAATTTTCATCTCCTGCGTGCGGGCGCTGCCCCGCGCTTCAAAATTCCACGCCGTCTCGCCCGCGCGCAGGATCGACTGGAGCGCGCTCCGTTTCCAGAGCGTCACCTGGCAACGGGTGCGACCCTCGGAATCCAGTGGGACGATCCCATAGCGTTCGTTCAGCGGTTGAAACCCGGCGTCGAACTTGGAGCGCGCGCGGAAACAGAGCGAGTCGGCGCCCGCCTCGATCGCTTCGGCAAAATCTCGCGCCAACTGCGCGCGTTCGACCGGCGCGGTCAGGAAATAGTCTTCCTGGAAATAGAGCACATACGGATGCGCGATCTGCTCGAGCGCGACGAGCAGATTGCTCGACCAGCCGCGATCTTCCCCGACCGCGACGCCGCGGAAGCGCCGCGAGTGAATTTGCAGGTCGTTCGTGAGAAGACAAATATCGAGCGGACAATCGCCCCAGAACTTTTCGAAAAAGGCGGCAAACGGCCGCCAGGCGTCGAAGAAGGCATCGCAACTGGAAACGACGAGCGCGACAGAGCTTTTAAAATCGTCCAGCTCCGCCATGCAGGATTCGTCTCGCACACTCGCGTCCCGAGCAAGATTTTTCGCGATCGCCTTACTCGTGCTCCTGCTCCTAATCGTGCTCGTAATCGATCCTCCCGCTCCTCCCAAACCTTGGAGGGTCGGGCGCCGTCCCGTCCGTCCATTTCAGAAACAGGGACGACCAAGTCGAGCACGAGCACGATTACGAGCACGAGCAGGAGAAGGAAAAAAAGAGGGCGGACCTTGCGATCCGCCCCCCCTCTCCGTGGAGCAAGCTTCTCCCTGGCTTTTGCTCTGCGAAACTACTTCGTTCAGCTTGAAGATCGGCAGGAACATCGCGATCACGATGCCACCCACAATCACGCCGAGGAACACGATCAGGAGCGGCTCGATCAGCGAAGTGAGCGCGTCGAGCAGGGCCTCGATCTCTTCGTCTATCTTTTCCAGCATCGCGACTGGTGACAGCGTTGTCCTCGTTGATCGCGTCCTGGATACCGTTTACGATATTTCCGGCGCTATCCCGAGCTTCATAGAGAAGGTTATCATATTGTGTTTCTAGTAATTACATTCCTTGTCGCAGCTACGGTGCCACCCGCTCCGGCGTCCCTGCTTCTTTCTCATGCCCGTCGCTTCTGAGTTTGTTCCCCTCTCGGCTTCCCTCGCCCTTTGGCAGGCTTACGATCCGGCGGTGAAGTCGGACCTCTATGCCACAGCGGTGGAAATGCCGGCCGGCCTCTTCCTGATCGATCCGATCCCGTTGCAGCCCTCTGCGGCAAAAGAGCTGATCGCCTCCCGGCAAGTCGCTGGAATCCTGGTGACGAACTCGAATCATTCCCGGGCGGCCGCCGACTTTGCCGGCCGGTTCAAGGCGCCGATCTTCGCCGCTCCGGGCGTGGCGATCGAGTTCGAGGGCGCCCGTTCCGTGGCCGACACCCATGAAATCAGCCCCGGCGTTTCCGCCATTGCCCTTCCCGGCGCGGCGCCGGGCGAGGTCGCCTTCCATTTCGCGGACGAGGGCGGCACGATGGTAGTGGGCGATGCCCTGATCAATTTCGAGCCCTACGGGTTCACCCTTCTCCAGGCCAAATATTGCGGCGATCAAAAGGAGATGCGGCGTTCGCTTCGGCGGCTGCTCGACTTCTCCTTCCAGCGCCTGCTTTTCGCCCACGGCACGCCGATCCTCACCGCCGCCCGAGAACGCCTCGAAACACTGCTTCGATGAACTCGTCTTTGCGCGTCAGCGGCCTCGCTCGCTTCCTGCGTCTCATCCGGTTTTCGCACACCGTCTTCGCCCTGCCCTTCGCGCTTGGCGCGCTCCTCGTCGCGACACGCGGGCGGCCTTCGCTCCCACTGCTCGGGCTCGTTCTTCTCTGCATGGTCTTCGCCCGGACGGCAGCGATGCTTTTCAATCGTCTCGCCGACTGGACCCTCGATCAACGAAACCCGCGGACCGCAATGCGCCATCGGCTGATCTCGCGGCCGGTGGCCGTGCTTCTCATGATCCTGAACTCAGCGGCTTTCGTCGCCACCGCGGCGGCCATCAACCGCGCCACTTTTCTGCTCTCGCCCCTCGCGCTCGCGATCATTTTCTTTTACTCGCTCACGAAACGCTTCACTGCGGCCAGTCATTTTTTTCTTGGGCTCGCGCTCGCGGTCGCGCCGGCGGGAGCCTGGATCGCGGCCACCGGCCGGCTCGACCTTGCTCCGCTTTTGTTGGGCGCGGGCGTCATCGCCTGGGTGGCGGGCTTTGATCTCATCTACGCGACGCAGGACCTCGAGTTCGATCGGCGCGAAGGTTTGCGGTCTCTCGTCGTGCGGCTCGGCATCGCGCGTTCCCTGCGGCTCGCGCAACTTCTTCACCTCGCCATGTTCGCCGCCCTCCTCGCTTTCGGATTCGAGGCGTCGTTAGGGGCGATTTACTTTGCCGGGATGGCGCTGGTCGCCGGCGCCCTTTTCTTTGAACACCGGAGCGCTTCCCGGCTCGACCTGGCCGGGATCAACCGCGCCTTTTTCCAGAGCAACGCTTTCGTCAGCGCGGTCTTTTTAGGGAGCGTCTGGGCGGCATTATAGAAGTTTCGCTCGTACGCGTTGAGCGTCGTCGAGCTCTTTTGGAGAGAGGGGCGCTGCCCCAACCAGCTCCGTCCACTCTCGCCTTGGAACCTTGGAGGGAAGCGCTTGTCGCTTCCGCGAAGGTCGGGTGGGTCTCTCTTGCAATCCACGTCCACCCCCGCGGCATCGACAAAGCGATGCCCTCCAGCGCCTCGCCTTTCGCGGGGATGCCGAGGTGCGCGTCCTCGACGCTAAACAGATACCTTCACCGGTCGAGCATCGCGATCCGCGCGCTGTGCCGCCCGCCCTCGAAATCGGTCGTCAGCCAGATGCGCACAATCTGGAGCGCGAGCTCCTCCGGCATCATCCGCTCGCCTAACGACAGCACATTGGCGTCGTTATGCTGGCGCGAAAGGCGGGCACTCTCTTCATTCCAGCAGAGCGCGCAGCGAACTCCGCGCACCTTGTTGGCCGCCATCGCTTCGCCGTTGCCGGAACCGCCGAGCACAATCCCGCGCTCGCACTCGCCCCGCGCGACCGCTTCCGCCGCCGGGCGGATGAATTTTGGATAATCGACCGGTTCTTCGCTCGTCGTGCCGAAATCCTCGACCTCGTGGCCTAACGAGAGGAGGAGCTGCTTGATTTTCTCCTTGTACCGGAAACCGGCGTGATCCGAGCCGAGCGCAATCTTCATTTCGTTTTCCTAGCGAAAGAAAGGGCCGCCTGTCGAGTCCGGTTGTAGGGCGGGCGCTTCGCCTGCCGGGATT
>JACCZO010000078.1 GCA_013695925.1 Chthoniobacterales bacterium | reverse complement strand
GAGAATTTCGTCGCGAATGCTCCCGCGGCCGTCGTGGCCGAGCACCGGCAGCGCGAGAACGATTTCGCGAAGCGGCTCGCACAGCTCGGGCGGATGCGCGACTCGTTAGGGTAACGCGAGCTTCCAGCTTGTGCGACTCGTTAGGCTGCAAGCTGAAAGCTTGCGCTACCTTGATCGAATCCCCGCCGCCGCGTTATAGTCCGCTCGCCTGCAGATGATCCGGGTCCTGAAATTTCTACTCTGGTTGGGAATCGCACTCCTCGGGGCGACAGCCGTGGCAGTGGCAGCCTTTGCCCGGGGCGAACCGATCAACGCCCTCTGGATCGTGACCGCGGGCCTCTGTGCGGCGGCGATCAGCTACCGCTTCTACAGTAAATGGCTGGCGGCAAAAGTGCTCGTCCTGAATGATGAGCGCGCCACGCCCGCGCTCGTAGTGGACGACGGCAAGGATTTCGTCCCGACCAATCGCTGGATGGCGTTTGGTCATCACTTCGCCGCCATTGCCGGGCCCGGTCCACTCGTCGGCCCGGTGCTTGCGGCGCAGTTTGGTTATTTGCCGGGCATGCTTTGGATTCTGGTCGGGGCAACGTTAGGCGGCGGAGTGCACGACATGATTGTGCTTTTCGCGTCCGTCCGGCGGCGTGGAAAAACGTTAGGCCAGATGGTGAAGGAGGAAATCGGGAGCGCGGTCGGCGCGCTCGCGCTCGTCAGCGTGCTCGCCATCATGGTCGTGCTGATCGCCGTCCTGGCGCTCGTCGTAGTCCAGGCACTGGCCAAGAGTCCGTGGGGCGTTTTCACAATCGCGATGACGATCCCGCTCGCTCTCGTCATGGGGATCGCGCTTCGCAGCGGACGCGTCAGCGTCGGCTGGGTGACGGCATTCGGTGTGTTGGGTCTCCTTTTGTCGGTCTGGGGCGGCCAGTTTCTCGGTAATTATCCGGCGATCGAAAGCTGGTTTCGGCACGGGGAGAAATGGCTCGCCTGGGCACTGATTATTTACGGGTTTGCCGCTTCGACTCTGCCGGTCTGGCTGCTCCTTACCCCGCGAGATTATCTGAGCACGTTTTTGAAACTGGGCACCGTCGCTGCCCTCGCGGTGGCGGTGATCGTGATTCATCCCACGCTGCAAATGCCGGCCCTCACTCCTTTCATCAATGGAAGCGGGCTGGTCTTTGCCGGACCGGTTTTTCCCTTCGTCTGCATCACCATCGCCTGTGGGGCGGTCTCCGGGTTTCATTCCCTAATCGCTTCCGGCACGACCCCGAAAATGCTGGAAAGCGAGACGCGGATTCGCGACATCGGATACGGCGCGATGATCACCGAGATGATGGTGGCCCTGATGGCCCTGATCGCGGCCTGCGTTTTGCCCACCGGCCAATACCTCGCGATCAACGCGAAAGGCACGCCTGGCGAGGTGGTGGCGAAAGTTTCCGCGGCCGGTTTTCCGGTGACCGAAGGAGAGATGAAACAGCTCGCGCACGAGCTGGGCGAGGACACGATGTTTGGCCGGGCGGGCGGGGCGCCGACCTTCGCGGTCGGGATGGCGCACATGTTTGCGCGGGTCACCTCCAGCCCGACGGCGCTCGCGCTTTGGTATCACTTCGCGATCATGTTTGAGGCGCTCTTCATTCTCACCACGCTCGATGCTGGGACGCGCGTCGGACGATTTATGCTCCAGGATTTGTTGAGCAACGTTTGGCGACCCCTGGGCAACACCCGTTCCTGGAGCGCGAATCTTTTCGCGAGCGCCCTGCTCGTCGGTGCCTGGGGCTGGTTTCTCTACCAGGGTGTGCTCGACCCGTTAGGCGGAATCAACAGCCTGTGGCCGCTCTTCGGTCTCGCCAATCAACTCCTCTCCGTCATTGCCCTCTGCCTCGGAACCACGATCCTGATCAAGATGGGCAAAGCGCGTTATCTTTGGACTACGTTGCTCCCCCTCAGCTTTATGATCCTCGTTACCTTCTGGTCAGGCTGGCTCAAGATTTTTTCGAGCGATCCGAGGATCGGGTTTCTGAGCGGCGCCGCGCTGCTTGATGAACGGCTCGCGGCCGCCGCAACCAATGTCGATTTCGCGCGTCAGGCGCTCATCTGGCGGATCGATGCGCTCGTTGCCCTGTCCTTTCTGGTGCTCGTTTTTCTCATCGTAGCGGGCAGCGCCTGGCAATGGTGGCGGCTCCTGCGCGGGACCAAACCCATTGTCCTGCACGAAAGCGAATTCGTTAGTCTGGCGCAGTTGCCGGTGGCCAATCGTTAGACGCGATGCGCCGGAAAGAGATGCTCGCGGTGGTGGAGGCGCTTACCAGGCAGCCCACCGCCCCGTTTCACGAGGATGCAGTCCGGGACGAGATCGAGGCGCAGCTTCGGGAAATGCCGCACGTGAAGTTCCAGCGCGACGCTTTCGGCAATGTCGTCGCTTATTATCAACGGGGACGGAAACGGACGGCAGATTGGGGCCTTGCCGCGCACATGGACCATCCCGGCTGGGTCCGCGGGGAGGAGGGCGAAATGGAATTTCTCGGTTCGGTCGCGCCCCGTTTCCGGAGCGATCCGAAGAAGCAATCGTTTGGCGATTTCGAGATGTGGGACCTGCCGCCATTCCGGGTGCGCGATGGAAAGATTCATTCCCGCGCCTGTGACGACCTGATCGGATGCGCGGAAATCCTCTGCGTTTTTCGCGAACTGGAGGAACGCGGAGCGAATGTTTGTTGCGCCGGGCTTTTCACCCGGGCGGAGGAAATCGGCTTCGTCGGCGCGATCAAACTGGCGAAGGCGGAAATCCTGCCGCCCAGCCTAACGATCCTCTCGCTGGAAACGAGCACGCCCCGTGGCACGGCCGAGATTGGCAAGGGCCCGATCGTGCGGGTAGGGGACAAGGCTTCGACCTTCGACGGACCTGCGACCGCGTGTTTGCTGGCGGCCGCGGCGGCCGAGAAAATTCCGGTGCAGCGCTGTCTGCTCGACGGCGGCACCTGCGAAGCGACCGCCTATCAGCTTTACGGCTACACCTGTGCCGCGGCCAGCCTGGCGCTCGGGAATTATCACAACGTCACGCCGGAAGGCGCCATTGCGGCGGAGTTTGTCGCGATCGACGATTTCGTCGGGATGGTAAGGCTCTGCGTCGCTCTGATCCTGGGCAGTGGCGAGGTGCGCGACCCGCGGAAGGCGTTGCGCAAAAAGCTCGAGGGAAACGCGCGCGGTTACCGCAAATTTTATCGTCTCTAAAGGCTTCCTTGCGGCGGAGCGGGCCGATGATCTCGGCGTCCTGAGAGAGGAGCACAAACTGGCCATCCTGGATGGAGCGGAGAGCGACGGGGCGCGGAGGCCCCTTCCACATTTTGGTCAGGCCGCGTCGGAACGCTGGTAACCGAAAAAGCCGCGCGCCTTGATCATCTCCGAGACTTCCGGCGGCACCATTCTTTCCCAAGCCGGATCGCCGGTCCGCATTTTTGCCAGGACCTCTGGCGGGAAAATCTTCAGGTATTCACGCCGGAACTTGGTGACCTCCTGAATGAATCCGTTCTCGATCAGATATTGGTAGAGATGATGCAGATTGGGCGCGACCTCGAGCTGGGTCGCGGTTCGCAGGGTCCCAGTTTTTTCTTCCACCATCGGGTAGACAAAAAGTTTGAGTCCGCTTTTGAACATGCGGCCAAGCGCCTCGAGGATGCCGCCTTCGAGGTTGAGATAGTATTTTTCATCAAAAATCTCGTGCAGGCTCGGCAACCCCATGACCAGTGCGACCGTTCGATTGGTGTAGCGGGAGAGGTAGCCCGCCAGGCGGTAGTATTCGCCGAACTTCGAGATCAAAACCGTCCGGCCTAACGACCCTAGGATATCGACCCGGGCGAGGAAATCCGCGTGGTTTAGCTGGCCTTCCGAAAGCAGATTTTCGAGCGTCATCTCCATCAGGACGACAAGCTCCTGCTCTTCCGCGTCCGGCTGGCGGAGGAAAAGATGGCGCGCGCCTTCCAGCATGTCGTTCGTCGCGTAGGTCACTGGCCGAAAGCTGCCGCGTTCGACGATGATCGCTTTCTTGTAGAGAATCTCGGCCGGCTGGACCGACTCCCCGTCGGCCGTAAACATGACGGCGTTCGTTAGGCCTTGGCTGACCAATTGGAGGCTCATGAGCCGGTTGTCGACTCCTTCGTAGGCCGGCCCTGAGAATTTGATCATGTCGATCTGCATCCGCTGCGGCGCGAGGTTCTCCTGCAGGGAGGCGATCAACTTCTCGGGCTGATGCTCGTAGAAGGCGCCGTAAATCAGGTTCACCCCGATGATCCCGAGCGCTTCCTGCTGGTCGACGTTGGCTTCATCGAGCATGCGGACGTGGATGATGATCTCGCTCGGCTCGCCGCGGGTTGCTGATTGGAAACGCATCCCGAGCCAGCCATGCGACTCGTTATGTTGCTTGAAGCTGCGCGCCGCCACCGTGTCGGCGAAAACGAAAAATGTGCATTCGTCGCCCAGTTTTTGGTCGAGCCGTTCCCGCAAAAGGCAATACTCGTGGTCGAGCATCGTCTTGAGACGCGCCCGGCTGACATAGCGGCTGGAGGCGCCGTAAATTGCGTCACTGAATTGCATGTCGTAAGCGGACATCGTCTTCGCGATTGTTCCGGAAGCGCCGCCGACCTGGAAAAAACGGCGCGCCACTTCCTGCCCGGCGCCGATCTCCGCGAAGGTGCCATAGCGTTTGCGGTCGAGATTGATCTGGAACGCTTTTTTGTTGGTTCCGAGATCCATTTCCGCGTTCATGCGTTCAAGATGAAAGGCTTTGCCGAATGAGCAACCGACAGAGCGGTTCTCCTATCCCGAAAATCGCTCCGCCAGGTCGGGGGCATACCGGAGCAGGTCCTGCCGCAAGCGGAGGAGCGCGAGATCTTTCGCTTTCGCCTCGAGCATGACGTCGAATTCGAGACCGTCGAGCTGGCGCATCAGATCGATGAACTCAAATGGCTGGCAGAAATCGGCGTGGCCCGTCCAAACCGGCGCCTGGCGAAGAATTTCGTTTTTGCCGGTCTGGCGGTTTCTCCGCGGCAGTTCGCGCCATTCGGTGCGCGGGGAGGAGAAATGGATTTTCGGCCGTGCACCGGCCTGCGCTGTCGCCAGAAATCGCTCGACCGTGGGGCGCAGCTCCAATTGCTCGGGATTGTGACAACGAAAATGCTGATGGTCGAAAACCAGCGGCACACCGGTTTGCTCGTGGATCTGCAAAACATCGGCGGCACTGTAGCGAACATCGTCGTTTTCCAGGACCAGCCGACGACGGATTTCCGGCCCGAGCCTGCGATAGGTCGCCGCCCAATCCGCGCGGCCGCGCGCGCTGTCGCCATAAGAGCCGCCGACATGCACAACCACCACTGCTTCCGGCCCGAGTTCCATCCGGTCCAGTATCTCCGCTTGCGCCGCGAGGTCAGCCACGCTTTTGCGCACGAGATTCGGGTCGGGGCTATTCAGAACGATGAACTGCGAGGGATGAAACGAGAGTCGCAGATCCAGCGCGCGTGCGCGTCGTCCAAGGGCCCGCAACTCCGCTGCACACTCCTCGATTTGCCGATGAAACTGCGGCATCTCGGGGTGCGTGACATACGGGGCGAGGTCGGACGAGATGCGGTACATCCCGATCTTCTGCGCCGCGAGATAATCGAAAATGCGATCGAGATATTCGAGCGAAAGGCGGAGATGCGGGGACTGCTGCCAGCGCCGGCTATCGTTACTTTTCAGGTCTTCCCCGCCCAGAACCTTGACCGCGAAACCGACCCGAAGCGGCTTACTCTTCGAGGCAAGGCCGCGGCTGCTCGGACTGGTTTTTTTTCCGGAGTGCGCCCGGTATTCGGGATTCTTTTTTGAAGCGGCGGCGGTGTGGGACCTGATTATGCGTCTCGACATCAGCTTCTCCTTCACCACGCCAAAGGTTTTGCCCCGCGAAGTCTGCCACTCGACCCTGTCGCAGGACTTCAGTTTTTTGCTCATCGCGAACGATTCGTTCGCCGGGCGTTTTTGGATGCGGCTAGAGCCGGACTCGCTCCGCGCTTTGCGCCGGGATCCAACCGCGCAGGTCGTTAGGCAAGGCGGCATACGACCACTCGCCGCGGGTGCTCAGGATCTTGATTTCGCTCCCGGCCGGCAGGAGCAGGACCGTGCCCGCGCTTTCCGCGGTCGCGAGGCGGGCCTGGATGTTCTTCTTCGTCACGATCGCGAGGCCGGCCCCTGCGCTCCCGGTTTCGAGCTGGTAAACGGCGAACGCCGCCGCGCCCGAAATCGTGCCCAGCAACACCAGCGCGAAAATCCAAACCACCGCCCGGCGTCGCGCAAAATAAAGCCCGCACAAAATCGCGGCCGCGCCCCAAAAAGCCGCCACAGCCAGCCAGGCGTATTGATCACGAGTGAGAACGCCGAGACGCGTCTCGACCCAGCCGGGCGCCAGCTCCAGCGCGCGCGCCTGGTCGCGCACCAGTTGCAGGTTGGCCCGCGTTTCGGCATGATTCGGATCGAGCGCGAGCGCTCGTTCGTAGTTCAGAATGGCGCGACCGGGATCGCCCTTTCGGAAGTAGGCGTTCCCGAGATCGTAAAACAACGTCGGGTTCCACTGGCGGCTCTGGACTAACGACTCGTATCCTG
Source organism: Chthoniobacterales bacterium (assembly GCA_013695925.1). Lineage (GTDB taxonomy): Bacteria > Verrucomicrobiota > Verrucomicrobiia > Chthoniobacterales > UBA10450 > Palsa-1392. The sequence goes on along the minus strand of JACCZO010000078.1, from coordinate 3,774 downwards.
CGATCGCCGCCGAAAATTTCCCGGCCGCATAATCGGCGTTGGCCTTGGCGAAGGTCGCCTCGGCATTGACCGGCGCGGCCGGCACCGCGAAGGAGCCTGTCGTTAGGCCGAGCAAGACCGTGAGGATGAGAAAAGGCGCGCGCATTTCAGTTCAGGCGATTGATTAAATCCAGGACTTCGCGCCGGGTTTCTTCCGGCACTGTGCTGTTGCCGTTGGGCCGGCCGCTGTAGCGCACCTCGTCGCTTCGCCGGAAAAGCTCGCGCACCCGGTCGCGCTGCTCGTCAGGCAAATCAAAGGCCGCGACCGCGATCTCGGCGTCGACCGTGTTGGGCTCGATCTGGCGGGCGAGCGCAGTCTTCAACTGCACCACGCGCAGCGCTTCGGCATAATATTGATCCGGCGGGTCACCGGCCCGGCGCAACTTCCGCTCCAGCTCCGCGCTCTCATTTTCCCAGGCGGCGATTCGTTGGCCGGCGCGATTGGCCAGCCGGCGACGGCGCATTTCCCAGCCGAAAAAACCGACCAAACCAAGCAACGGCACGGCCTGGGCTGCCCAGAAAACCGGCTGTTGGAAGACTGGCGCAAAGGTCGCGCCCCACCCGCCGTGGTCGGTTAGCTGGTAAAGGATGTCCGAGCCCTGGGGCGCGGCGGTGGGGCGTGCGCTCGGTTGGGGCGGCGGCGTCCCCGCGCTCGCGACCGCCGGGGTCGCAGCCGGCGCAGTGCCGCCCTCGACCACGACCGGGACTTTGTCGCCTTTCAGGGTCACATACTGCTCCTTAAGCGGGTTGAAGAAAGTGAAGACCAGCGGCGGCACGGCCTTTTTCGGTTCGTTAGGCGTGACCACCATCTCAAAAGTCTTCGTGCCACTGACCCCGATCTCGTCGTCCGCCTTGAAATTTGAACCCGGCGGGTAGGTGTGCCAGCCGCGCGTCTCCTCCAGCGTGGGTGCGGTCACGCGGTCGAAATTGCCGCGGCCGGAAATAGTCGCGGTCACGGTGAGCGGATCGCCGACCTGCGCAGTTTTGGGTTTCACATCGGTCGCGAGAGAAAAATTCCCGACCGCCCCGGCAAAGGTGGCGGGCGCGTTGGGAGGGAGCGGCTTGACTTCGATCGTGGTCGTTTCGCTGGAGAATTTTACTTCCTTCTGTTCGCCCACGCCGGCGAAGGCATCGTTAAAAAACGGATCGTTGAACGGGTCGTTCATTCCGAAGAGATCGAAGGGCGAACGCGGGCGGCTTCCGCCGCGGCGCGGCACCTGGATGATTGCTTTCGCGTCCTTGGCCGAGATCTCGAGTTTGCCGCTCCGCACCGGGGTGATGGCGGTCTGGAGCGTCACGACTTCGTAAGTGCGGCCGCCGATCGATTCGAGTCGCTGGTCCGGGTTTGGCATGCGCTGCGAAGTAAAGCCCTGGCCGCTCAGATTCGGCAGATCGATGAAACGATGCGGAACGCGCGAGTTGATTCCGATCCGGATCTGGGCCGGGATGGTTTCGCCGACGTAAACGCTCGTTTTCGGAACGACCAGCTCGGCAAAGACGATTTTCTTTTCGTCGGTCGCGCTATTCCCTCCGCCGCGGCGCGAGGTCGTGGTGCCGTCGTCGTTAGGCGCGACATTCAGGGTCAGCGCCGGAGTGCGGAGAGTGCCGTTGTTGCTCCCAATCGCCTGGGACGGAATGGTGAAGGTCCCGGCTTTCAAAGGCAGGATCGTGTAGTTGTAGACGAAACTGTAGGTGAAACGGAAGTTGCGTCCTTCGACCAGTTGCGACTGGCCGGTGTAACGAATGTCAAGGCCGTCCACCGTGATTTCGTTAGGCGGAATTGCGTTTGCGTCGCCTGTGATCTTGATCTGCAACTGGACTGGCCGGTCGACTTCGGTTTCCGAACTGGTCAGGACGGCGGTGACGGTCGGTTCGTCGGCCTGGGCGGACAAAGCCGGCAGGAAAACGGCAGCCAGGAAAAACAGCACGCCGATTCCGACGGCGACCGAACGGGGGCGAGGGGAAAATGGGCTGGTCACATTTCGGAAGAGCATCGGGTGGATTACCAATCGTTATAGACAGGACGCACGGGCTTGTGTTCATCAAGCTGGACTTTCTGTTCCTCGTCTTTCATCGCCTGGAGGAGGAGGGCGGCTTGCTTCGGACTCATCTCGCCTTCCTTCTCCGGCTCCGCTTCCGCCACCTCCGGCGGCTGCTGGTCTGGCGGTTTTTCTTCCCCCGCGCCTTTCACATCGCCGGTCAGAGGCTTGTCCGGCGTAGGAGCGGGCGTCGGGCTGGATGGCTCGCCGTATTCCCCGCCGTTCTGTTCGCCTTCGCCCGGGGTGGGGGAAGGCGAGGCTTCTTCGCCTGGCGATGGGGACGGTGAAGCGCCGGGTTGATCGCCTTCCGGAGGCGAGGGAGTGGGGGTGGGAGATTGGCCGGCGCCGTCTTCGCCGGGGCTCGGACTCGGGCTTTCACTAGGCGAAGGCGACGGACTCGGGCTCGGGGTCGGTGAGGGCGACTGCTGACCATCTTCCGATTTCTCACCTTCGCCGGAACCGTCGCTTTTCTCCGACTGCTGTTGCCCGTCTTTTTTCTGCTGGTCGTTTTTGTCCTGTTTCTGCTGGTCCTTGTCGTCCTTCCTTTGGTCGTCTTTCTGGTCTTTCTGCGGGGAGGGCGACGGGGACGGGGTGGGAGTCGGCGATGGCTTTTCTTCCTGCTTTTTCTTCAGCTCCTCGATCTTCTTTTTGACGTAATCGTAGTTGTCCCTGGCCTTTTTGTTTTGCGGCTCGGCCTTGAGCGTTTCTTCGTAATGCTTGAGCGCCTCTTCCCAGTTGGTCAGCTTCTTGTCGTCGCTCTTCTCCGCTTCGCCGCGCTGGTAAAGGGTGTTGCCAAGATTGTAATGGCTCTCGCTTTGCAGGTGCGAATTCTTCGAGAGCAAGGCCTGGCTGAAGGATTGCAACGCCTTGTTGTAATCTTTCATTTTATAGGCGGCCGCGCCGGCGTCGAATTGAATCCGGTCGCTCTGCCGGGCGCCGGGATTTTCCTCGAGCGTCTTTTGGAAATGCTCGTAGGCCTCGGGGAATTTTTGCTGCTCGTAGAGTTCCAGGCCGGCCGAGGCGGCGAAACCTTGCCTAACGACGAGAAGAAAGATGGCCACGGCAATCGCCTGGGAGGGACGGCCAAAGCCTGCTCGCCGCGGCGAGTGGCGTCCCTGTTTCTGATTCGGGGACGGGACGGCGCCCGTCCCTCCAGACTTGCGTTGCCGGTCGTTGATCAAGAGCGCCAGGGCGAAGAGAAAAATCGCTGCTGCCAGCGGCCATTCGTAGCGCTCGATCGGCTTGCGCGAAAGACGCGCGTTGATGTCGGCCACTTTCATTTTGCCGAGCCCGTCGGTCACGAGCTGTTGCATCGTGCGCGGGCCATTCCCGAGATGGAGGTAAAAGCCTTCCGCCGCCTGGGCGACTTCGCGCAGGCGTGCTTCGTCGAGCTTCGATTTTACGACCTCGCCTTTGGCGTCATTGACGAAGGCGGTGCCGCCGTTTTCGCTCTGGATGGGAATGAGCGAGCCGCCCGGCGTGCCGACGCCGACCGTGAAAATGCGAACGCCGGCCTCGGCTGCGCCTTTCGCTGTTTTGACCGCGTCACCGCTCAGCTCTTCGCCGTCGGTGAAAATGATGAGGGCGCGATTGCCGGTCGCGGCCTTTCCAAAAGTGCGGGTGGCAAGGGCGATCGCCTCCGAGATGTTCGTCCCGCCCTCCGGGATGATCTTGGTGTCGAGCTCGTTGATTGAAT
>JACCZO010000038.1 GCA_013695925.1 Chthoniobacterales bacterium | reverse complement strand
TCGGTAGCGTCGGGACGGCGATTGAAAAGCACGTCTTCCACCAGCTCGCGCAGGTCCGGCTCGATCTCCTCGTAAACCGCGAGCTGACCGGCGTTGACAATCGCCATGTCGAGCCCGGCGCGGATGGCGTGATACAAAAAGGCCGAGTGCATCGCCTCGCGCACGGTGTTGTTGCCGCGGAAAGAGAAAGAGATATTGCTCACCCCGCCGCTCACGCGCGCGCCGGACAGATTGGCCTTGATCCAGCGCGTCGCCTCGATGAACGCGACCGCGTAGTTGTTATGCTCCTCGATCCCGGTCGCGACCGTCAGGATGTTGGGATCGAAGATAATATCGTTAGGCGGAAAGCCGATCTCTTTCGTCAGGAGCCGGTAGGCCCGGACGCAGATCTCGGTTTTGCGTTCCACCGTGTCGGCCTGACCTTTTTCGTCGAAGGCCATGACGATGACCGCAGCGCCATAACGCCTAACGAGGCGCGCCTGGCGAAGGAATTCGTCTTCCCCCGCCTTGAGCGAGATGGAATTAACGACGCCTTTGCCCTGCACGCATTTCAGGCCCGCCTCGATCACGCTCCATTTCGAGGAGTCGATCATGATCGGGATGCGCGAGATGTCGGGCTCGCTCCCGATGAGGCGAAGGAAGCGGGTCATGGCCGCTTCGGAGTCGATCATTCCTTCGTCCATGTTGACGTCGAGAATGTTGGCCCCGCCTTCCACCTGTTGCCGCGCGACCACGAGGGCGCCTTCGAAATCGCCGGCCAGGATCAGTTTCGAAAAGCGCGGCGAACCGGTGATATTCGTCCGCTCGCCGACGACGACGAACCCGAAGTCGGGCGTGACATCGAGCGCTTCGAGACCGGAGAGATGCAGGGCGAGATCCGGGAGCGCACGCGCCTCGCCTGCTGTTCGCGGCGCCTCGCGGCGAACTTCGGCGGTCGTGCGTGCGGAGGTGTCGTTCATTTCGTTGACAACTCTGCGGGCAGAGATGTTTTCGGCGCGGCGCCGAAAACGGCACGCGAGGCGCGTGCGCTCCCCAGCGCGCGCGGAGGAAATTCCCGCACCGCCGCGGCGATCGCGCGGATGTGATCCGGCGTCGTTCCGCAACAGCCGCCGACCATGTTGAGCCACCCGTTCCGCGCCCAGTCGCGCAGCTGCGACGCCATCGATTCCGGTGTCTCGGGAAATCCAGTCTCCGAGAGCGGATCCGGCAGGCCGGCATTCGGATAAGCGCTCGTGAAACAGGGCGAGAGCCGCGCCATTTCCTCAACGTGCGGGCGCATCTCAGCAGGGCCGAGCGCGCAGTTCAGTCCGACGACGAGCGGCTCGGCATGCAGGATGGAGGTGAGAAACGCGCCCACTGTTTGCCCGGTCAAAGTGCGGCCGGAGAGGTCGGTGATCGTGCCCGAAATCAGGATCGGCAAGTTCCTGCCCAAGTCTGCAAATGTTTCGGAGATGGCGAAGAGGGCGGCCTTCGCATTGAGCGTGTCGAAGATCGTCTCGACCAGCAGAACATCGACGCCGCCTCCGATCAGCGCGCGCGCCTGTTCTCCGTAAGCGCGCCGGATTTGATCGAAAGTCACGGCGCGGAAACTTGGGTCGTTCACATCCGGCGAGAGGGAGGCGGTGACGGGCAGGGGACCCAGAGCCCCCGCGACGAAACGCGGCGAGCCGGTTTTGTTCGCGACTTCGTCGGCGGCTTTGCGCGCGATTTTTGCCGCCGTGAGATTCATTTCCTGGGCGAGCGCGACGAGTTCCGGATCATTCACCACGCGCTCAAAGAACGCTTCATCTTTCCGCCCGCTTTTCGATTCCCCCGCGAAAAGGAAATCGTGCTGACCAATCGTGGTAGCGCTGAAGGTGTTCGTTTCGATCACGTCCGCGCCCGCTTCGAGATACTGGGTGTGGATCTCTTCGATCACTTCCGGTTGGGTGAGCTGCAGAAGCTCGAGATCACCCTTCAGGCTCTTGGCGGAATGATGAGCGAAGCGGGCGCCGCGGAATTGTTCCTCCGATAGTTTATGCCGCTGCACCATCGTGCCCATCGCGCCGTCTAGAATGACGATGCGTTGGCGCAGCAGCGCGGCGAGCGAATGAGCGGAAGAGACGTGCACGGCGGCAATTAACGATAGCGGCTGCTCCTCGGCAACTAACAAATTGACGTATCATGATGCGTCAATGCGTCTTGTCGCACTGGCTCCTGTCCTTTCTCCTGCTCCTGATTTCCCTCCCGCCGAAAGGAAGCAAGAGCAGGAGAAAGCTTTCCGCACTTCGGCTGGCCCGCGCTTTTCATCGTCGGCGCGCTTCCGGCGCTGCTTGTTATTTATATTCGGGCGCGCGTGCCGGAGTCGCCGGTCTGGGCAGAGCAACGGCGGAGCGTGCGCGAGGCGTCGTTAGGCATGGGCCGGATGATCCGGGAAAACTGGCGCCTCCTGATCTACGCCATTCTCCTCATGACCGCCTTCAATTACATCTCGCACGGCACCCAGGATCTCTATCCGACCTTTCTTCAGAAACAGCGCGGGCTTTCCGTGAATCAGACCGCGCCGATCGCGATTGTCTACAATCTGGGCGCGATCTGCGGCGGCACCATCCTCGGCTTCTACTCCCAGCGCTGGGGCCGGCGCCGCACGATCATGATCGAGGCCGGCCTTGGCATTCTGCTCATCCCGGCCTGGATTTTTTCGCCGACTCTCCCCTCCTGATCGCGGGCGGCTTTTTCATGCAATTCATGGTGCAGGGGGCCTGGGGCGTGGTGCCGGTGCACTTAAACGAGCTTTCGCCCCCGGCCTGGCGCGGGACTTTTCCGGGCGTGGTTTACCAAATGGGCAACCTCCTTTCCGCGAACGCCGCCATGCTCCAGGCGAAGCTGGCCGAGCATTTCGTTAGGCCAAACGGCCAGCGGATTATGCCCTCACGATGGCCTGCGTGACCCTCGTCGTTTTCGTCGCCCTGCTCCTCCTCGCGGCCATCGGTCGCGAGAACCGCGGGATCGAGTCTAGCGAAAGCTCGGCAGAAAGGAGAACGGCCCGCCCCCGGCCCGGGCCACGACCGCCGGTTTCCTCCGGTAAACGCCGTCGCCGAACCGGTAATCTACGATCGCCTCCGCGATTTTATCCGCCAGCTTTTCGCGGTAATCGGAGTCGGCCGCGTCCCGCGCGTTCGAGCGATTACTCAGGTAACCGCATTCGACCAGCACGGAAGGATACTGGGCGTTGCGCAACACCCGGAACCGCGCGGTATGCACGCCCAGCGTCACCGTTCCCGGCAGAGTGGCCAGGCCGCGCTCGATCCGGGAGGCGAGATGAAAGGCGTAGGGCGAATAATAATAAGTCTCGATTCCGCCGACCGCCCGCCGGCGCGAGTCGTTGAAATGGATGCTGACGAAGATCGAATTCTTCTGCTGATTGCCGAGCGCGACCCGGCTGTCGAGCGGAATGAAAGTGTCGTTCGCCCGGGTCAGGACCGTCTTTAATTGCGATTCGCGCAGCTTACGATCGACCCGCAGGGCGACGTCGAGCGCGACTGCCTTTTCGGGCGGCCCGTGCCGGCGCCAGGCGCCGCTGTCTTTCCCGCCATGGCCGGCATCGACCACCACGGTTTCGAACGTACGGCTGGTGTTGGTCGCGACCGTGGCACAGCCGCTGAGCAGGAAAACGGCCGCCAGGGAAAGCGCGGCGAGGGAGCTTGGCAAACGCTTCATGCCTACCAGTAAAGCGAATCCCAATGCCGGGCCAAGCGAAAGGGCGAGAACTTCTGGCCATCGAGCGAAAATCGCCAGTGGTGCTATCTCGGAGGCCGGGTTTTCAACCCGGCCCAGACGGCTTTCAAAGCCGTCCCCCATATTGTGGAGCCCAGCTTGCAGCCCGGCGCAGATCCTATGGTGCCACCGGCCCTCTATCTACCACTAACCGAAAATTGCTTGTGTTTTTGCTGCTCCCACTGGATGGCTAGCTCGATTCTATGCGCAATTATTTGACGGTCATTTTGCTCCTTGGCGGGTTGTTTCTGGGCGGCTGCAAAAAAGGGAAAAAACCAGCCAAAGCTTCGACTCCCACCCCGGCTCCCACCGTTGCGGTTGCGGCCGCGTCCAGCCCGGCAC
>JACCZO010000027.1 GCA_013695925.1 Chthoniobacterales bacterium | reverse complement strand
ACTTCGAAGCTTCGACTTCCCGCGGATCTTCCTCGCCGATATCGCGCAAGGCTGCGACTTCGGGATGACGATAGAGAGCGTTGTCATCGAAATTAAACTTCGCATCGAGCGCGAGCACTTCGCCTTTCTCGGTCACGACGAGGGGGTTCACCTCCACCATCGAACAATCGAGGCCAATAAAGGTGCGATACAAACCATCGAACAAGGTCGACGCGGCTTTAATCTGGCTCGATTCAAACCCGAGCTCCCGCGCTAATTTTCGCGTCTGGAAAGGCTGAATCCCGGCGAGCCGATCGATCGGTTCCCGCATGATTTTTTCCGGTGACTTCTCCGCAACGGTCTCGATTTCCACGCCGCCTTCCGTGCTCGCCACGATCAAGGGCGCGGCAGTCGCGCGATCGAGTAGGACCGCAAAATAAATCTCCCGCTCGATGTCGGCAGACTCCGTGATCAGCACCTTGTTCACGACCCGGCCAGCCGCTCCGGTCTGATGCGTCACCAGCGTTTGGCCGAGCATCTTGTCCGCGACATCGCGGGCTTCGGCCGGCGACTTGACCAAGTGAACGCCGCCTCTGAATCCGTTCGCGAAAGTCCCTTTACCGCGACCGCCAGCGTGGACTTGTGCCTTCACCACGAGCTCGTTTGTGCCCAGGTCGCGCGCGATTTTCTCCGCTTCGTTGGCGGTCGAAGCGACCTTTCCGCGTGTGGTCGCGGCGCCGAATTTCTCCAGCAATTCTTTCGCTTGGTACTCGTGGATATTCATCTGGTTTGCACGGGAGGCAGACGTGGAATTAGCGCGCGAAGGGCAGACCGGCAACGGATTTTTCCCGAACCGAAGCGCAGCTGCCGATTCGAGGGGACAGAAGGTCACAATCGAATCTGCTTGCCCAACTCCGCAGCCGAGCGCTAACAACTTGATTGCCGGACGGATAGCGAAATGGTTTCGCTCACTCTGCTTCGGCTCGATCGGACACTTCCTTATGAAAACCAAACACCTGCTCGGTTCACTTCTTCTCAACGCTGGATTCGCCGCCGCGACACTGCACGCCGGCACACCTGCGCAAGAGAAAGCGTTTACAGACAAATACAAAGCGGCCTACGAGGCGAAAGATACCGCCACGCTCGAGTCGTTCCTCTACACCAAGGGCGCAAACCCGATGGCGCTCGAGTTTTACAAGATGATGATCAGCGAGGGCGCGGGCGGCAAACTCGCCAAGATCGAGTTGGCCGATCTCACGGCGGAAGAGGCGAAGAAAGCCGGCGGCACCCAGGACGGTCCCGGCGGGGCCAAGACTAAGATGCCAGTTACTCCAACCAAGAAGCTCAAGCTCACGGTCGAGACGAAAGATGCCAATGGCACTTCCTCGAGCACGAACGAATGCTTCGTGGCGGAGAAGGACGGCAAATTCGTCATCCCGGTGCCGGTGGACGTGAAATAGCGGGTTCGGCGCGGCGGCTGCGCTTCACGACCTCGCCGGAAAGCCCAAAAAAAAAGGCGCCGGCCTCGTTTTAGCGAAGCGGGCGCGGTTTTGTCTTTGCGAAGAAGCTATTTCTTCACGATCTCGGCGTTCTCCAGCATCGAGATTCCGCCGTTGCTCGCCATCTTGCCTTTGAGCGTGACGGTTTTGCCCGCGAGCGGGGCGAGCTCGTCGTTCATCGGCTTGTGCGCGCCGACCACGAGATAGGCTTTGCCGTCGCTCAGGATTCCGACCGGGCCGCCATTCTTGATACATTTCTCGCCGCACTCGGCGTGCTTCGCGCCTGTCGCGTTGTGATCTACGTAACACATAATGTCGACAATCTCGCCGGTCACTTCCTTGCTCGCGGCGTCAGATTTTGCCTCTTCGGCCAGGGCAAGCGGGGCGGTGGCCAGCGCCGCGGTGAAAGCGAGCGTCACCGCCAGCTTCATAAATTTCGGAACTCTTTCAGTGGTTGAATACATGCCGGACCTTCCGTTCGAAGCACCCTTCGGTCAATTTACGTTTGGTTAACCGCAGAGAGCGCAGAGGACGCAGAGTGGAAGGGAGTCAGAGGACAATTATCCCTCCTCTGCGCTCTCCGCGTCCTCTGCGGTTAATTTTTTCCGCGCTCGATCAGGCGTCCGAATTCGGCGAAGAAATAGCTCGCATCATGCGGACCGGGCGCAGCTTCGGGGTGATACTGCACACTGAAAATCGGCAGCTCGCGATGGCGCATCCCCTCGACCGTGCCGTCATTCAGATTGATGTGTGTCACTTCGACGTCGTTAGGCAAAGAATCCGGATCGACCGCGAAACCATGATTCTGTGAAGTGATCGCGACTTTGCCGGTCGTCAGGTCCTGCACCGGCTGGTTTCCGCCGCGATGGCCGAACTTGAGTTTAAAGGTGCGACCGCCAAAAGCGTAGCCGAGCATCTGATGCCCAAGACAAATCCCGAAAATCGGCACCTGTCCCATCAGGTCGCGCACCGCACCGTGCGCGTAATCGAGGACCGACGGATCGCCCGGCCCATTGGAGAGAAATACGCCCGCCGGGTTGTAACTGAGCGCTTCCTCTGCGGTCGCGGTCGCGGGCAGGACGGTTATGCCGAAACCATTCTGCCGCAGCCGGCGCAGAATGTTTTCCTTCATCCCATAATCGTAGGCCACAATCCGGTGCCGGATCGGAGGGAGCGCGCTTTGCTTGCCGCTCTCCGTCGCCCAAACCACGCTCGCTTCATCCTTCGGATCCCAGGTGTAAGCGGCCGGCGTAGTCACCTCCCGCACATAATCCATCCCGATCACACCTTGGCCTTCAACCGCGCGCCGAACCGCTTCTTCCGGCGCCATTTCCTCCGTCGTCAGGCAGGCCTTCATCGCGCCACGGGTGCGAAGATGCCGAGTCAGGGCGCGGGTGTCGATCCCCTGCACGCCGGGGATGTTCCACTGGCGCAGATATACATCGAGCGAACTTTCCGAGCGCCAGTTGCTCGCCACCTCGCTCAATTCCTCAATCACGAATCCGCGCACGTGCGGCGAGCGGCTTTCGGCGTCGGCCGCGTTGGTGCCGTAGTTGCCGATCAGCGGATAAGTCATGGCCACGATCTGGCCGCGGTAGGAGGGATCGGTCAGCACTTCCTGGTAGCCGGTCATGGAAGTGTTGAAGCAGATTTCGCCGACGCAGGTGCCGGTGGCGCCAAATGATTCACCCTGGAAAAGCCGGCCGTCTTCGAGCGCAAGAAGCGCCGGGAGCGGAGGCGAAGCGGGCGACGGCATCGTCTCGATGTAGCCGCCTTGCGCCCGCCCGTCAAAAAAAGCGCCCGGAACATCGCTGCTCCGGGCACACCAAAATATTACCCCGACAGTGCCGTTTAGGCGGATTTCCCGTACCCTTCTGGTAACGGGCGGGTGACCGCCGCCGGAGCGCCTGACTTCCAATTAAGGCATGCCATCTTCTCCTGGCGACCTAGCCCCCTGTGCTAACAACATCGGTCCGGGATTCACACCTGTAATCTCGAACACCGCAGGGTAAATTTTTATCCCGAAAACATTCGGGACAGAAAGTTGTCGATAGAGAGCTGAAAGTAGACACGAAAAGGTCTTTGAACCTTCAACTCTCAAGCAACAACTCTCCAACTCCTCAAAGAACTATTCGCGCAGTTCCACGCGCAACTGGCTTCGCAACCGCACGCGAATCCGGTCGTGCGCGGCACTCACTTCATCGGAAGTCAGTGTCCGATTTTTGTCCGAGTATGTCAATGAGTAGGCAAGCGATTTCCGCCCCGCGCCGATGTGCCCCGCATCTTTCCCGCTGAAGAGATCGAAGAGCTCGACTGCGCTCAGGAGCGGCTCCTGCGCCCCTTTGATTGCAGACAGGATTTCGTCGTGGCTCAGATTTTCCGGCGCGAGCAGCGCGATGTCGCGCCCGATCGAGGGGAAGCGTTGCAGCTCGCGGAATTGGCGCGCGCCCGCGCTCGCCTCGAAGTCGTTAGGCACATCCACCTCCGCCACGAAGACCGGCGCGCTGCTCTGCGCGGAAACGAGCTGGCCGGCGATGCCGGCGCGTTCAGCGCCCAAGAAAACTTCCGCGGCCAGAGCAAACTCCGGCCGCTCCACCCGACGGAAGGCGACCTCCCCCAGGCCGGCGGCGGCAAGCGCGCCTTTCAGGTCGAAGAGATCGAGCGCACGGGCCGCGCGGTCGCGCCAGTGCATCGCGCAATTGGCCTCGCCGCAGAGCAGAAGCGTGAGCCGGCGTACTTCCTCGCCCTGCGGCGGGAGAAAGACGCGGCCGACTTCAAACAGGCGCACGCTTTTTGCACCGGCACGCACATTTCGCTCTAGCGCGGCGATCAAGCCCGGGAGGAGGCTTGGCCGAAGCGCAACGTGATCCTCGCTCAGCGGATTGCGCAACTCGACCGCACCCTCGGCGAAGCCCGAGCCTAACGTTTGCCGTCCGACCAGGGCAGAGGTGCGCGCTTCCGAGAAACCGCGCCCGACCAGCCGCTGGCGCAATTGCATTTCAAAATCGTAGCGCCGATCGGCCGCGGAAATAGGAGTGAAGCGGCTGCGATCCGCGGCTGGAATGCGGTTAATCCCAAAGACGCGCACGACCTCTTCGATCAGGTCCACTTCGCGGCGCAAATCGGAGCGGTAACTCGGAATGCGCCAGCTCGATTGCTCATCGGTCGCGCCCAGCTTGTGCAGGCCGAAGCCTTCCAGGATTCGGTCCACCTCCGCCGGCGCGACCTCCGCGCCGAGCAATTCGTGGCAGCGCGCATAGCGCAGGCTGAAACC
>JACCZO010000022.1 GCA_013695925.1 Chthoniobacterales bacterium | reverse complement strand
GTCGAGAGCGTGGAGGCCGGAAGTAGCCGGCGCTGCGGCTTTTTTCTCGCAGATTTTTCTGCGCTCTCGGCGTTCTCTGGGGTTAACGTCGCGCACATGATCAAGCACAAGGATCTCGACGCGCCGGATCGGCGGGAAGTAATCGTGATCGGCGGCGGCATCGCGGGGCTCTCGGCCGCGATTTATCTCGGGCGCGCGGAACGCGACACGCTCGTGATCGACTCTGGCCATTCGATGGCGAAGTGGGAACCGGAGGTGGGGAATTATCTCGGCTTCCCGGACGGAGTCGAGGGCGAGCAGTTGCTCAAGTACGGGCGTCGGCAGGCGAAGTTTCACAAGGTCGCGTTCGCGAACGACGAGGTGAAAAGCGTGGTCCGGCGGAAGGAAGGTTTCTTTTTGCGCGGCCGTCGCGCAACTTACCGGACGAACCGGCTCCTTCTCGCGACCGGCATTTTTCATCTCCCGCCGAAGATTCCCGGGGTGAAGGCCTGCCTCGGCCACAGCATGTTTTTTTGCAAGGATTGCGACGGCTACCGGGTGCACGGGAAAAGGATCGCGATCTGCGGGGCGAATGACGAAGCGGTCGAGTACGCGCTCGGGATGCTGCACTACTCGTCTTGCGTGGTGGTGGCAACGAACGCGGAGAAGCCGAGCTGGAGCCGGAAACACGCGAAGTTGCTCAAGGAGTACGAAATCCCGGTGCACCGGGAGAAGATCATGGGAGTGGATCATCGGAAATGCCAGGTGCGTGCGCTCCGACTGGATGGTGCGACAGAGGTAAAGATCGACTGCATTTTCACCACCCGGGGTGATATTTTTCACACCAAGCTGGCCAAGGCGTTAGGTGCGGCGCTCGATCGCGAAGGGCAGATCGAGGTCGACCAATACATGCGGACGAATGTGCCGCGGCTCTACTCGGCGGGCTGTGTGACCCCGGCGAACTGCCAGATGATCATCGCCGCCGGGCAGGGCGCGGCGGCGGCGCAGGCGATCAATCGCGATCTCTTCGAGGAGAGCATCGCAAATCATTCATTGCGCAGATTTCGCGAGGTGCAGTTGGAGGAAGCGAAGACCGTGCCGGAGAAAAACGGAGCAAAAGTCAAACGTTAGGCCTTGTCTTCTTCCCCATCTTATTGGGTTTCTCACCCAGGGGATTCTGAGTTTTGATCCGGCGCAGGCGGTCATCGCGGCGAGCCTCTTTAATTCGGTGAAACGCCCGCGACGGCTCCGAGTGGATGCGATGATTGCCGCCCTGCGATTGCTGGGCTCGCTCCGTCCCGAAAGTTGTGGGATGAAGGTGCACACTCGCGCTAAACAGTAATGCGCTAACCAACGGATGCGGTCTCGCCGAATTTCCTGGCCAGATCCTCAAGGTGTTCGTCGAGGTATTTGGTCTGGCCAAAGACTCTGGCCATGACGCGGAAAAGCGGATTCTTGAAATTCGCTACCTCCGTCAGGACGACGCTGGAACCGCCGTCGTTAGGCGAGATGTCGTAGGTCCAGGAACCGGCAAACGGTCCACCTTCATCCATCATCTGCCGAACCAGGTGGTGAGGCGGGTTGGCGTTGACGGTGACGATGGTCATCGTCATGCCGCCCTTGAAGGTTTGTTTGGTGGCTTCCTTGCCCCCGATCGGCGGAAGCATTTCGACCTTTTCGGTGTTTCGATTCCATTCCGCCATGTGCTGCACATCGGCCAGGACGGCGAAGACGGCCGCGGGCGGTTGCTGGAGGGTGATGGAGCGCGAAACCTTGGTCGTCGCGGGGAGCGCGTAGCCGGCGAGGAACGTCATTCCGATCAGAACGGCGATGACCACGACGATGTAGAGAAGCCATTTCATGCCCCCGGGATCGCAAAAGCCCGCGTTGGAAGCGAGCGCAAAATGCGTCCCGCAGGGGCTCCTGGTCAACCCGCTTCTGCGGATCGCCTTCAGGGATACCGGGGAAGAGCGAAGGCTCGGCGGAGACCTGCGAACGCGGGCGCGGGTTGTAGACGTTTCCAGGTGGGAAACGCGGGCACCAGCTTTGTCAGGCTAAGCAAACCAACACCCGCGCTTCGCTGAGCTAAGCGTCTACGTTGAGCACGCCGGACGCACACGATCGCCCCGAACGAATATTGTGTCTTTCCACTTGAAAACTTTCGCCCGATAATGACTGTCACTTTCGCAAATTATGGATGCTCCTTCTTCCGTTTCGCACCCTGATCACGATCCACACCATCACCCTGACGAGCACGGGCACCACGAATTAAGCTTCTGGAAGAAGTATGTTTTCTCGACCGATCACAAGGTGATCGGCCTGCAATACCTCATCACCGGGCTGATTTTTCTCTTTCTGGGGTTTGTCCTGATGATGCTGATGCGCTGGCAGCTCGCCTACCCGGGCCAAGTGCTGCCGGTTGTGGGTAATCTGATCGAGCGCATGCTCGGCCCCGGAAGCATGACAAATGGCGTCATGACCCCGGAATTTTACAACTCGTTAGGCGCGATGCACGGCACGATCATGATCTTCCTCGGGATCGTGCCGATCGCTTTCGCCGCCTTCGGCAATTTCGTGGTCCCGCTCCAGATCGGCGCGCCGGACATGACTTTCCCGAAGATCAACATGGCGAGCTACCAGGCGTTTTTCGTCGGCGGAATCGTGATGCTGATCAGCTTCTTCGTCCCAGGCGGCGCGGCCAAGAGCGGCTGGACTTCCTACACTCCCCTGGCCGATATCGCGGACAAAGGGCCGACGTATCACATTATTTTTAACGGGCAAACTCTCTGGTTGATCGCGTTCATCATGCTCATCACCTCGTCGCTCCTGGGCGCGGTCAATTTTATCGCGACGATCATCCAGCTGCGGGCCAAGGGAATGACCTGGATGCGGCTGCCGTTTTTCGTCTGGGCGCAGTTTGTCACCGCATTTCTTCTCCTCCTCGCCTTCCCGCCGCTCGAGTCGGCGATCGTGATGCAGCTGATGGACCGGATCGCCGGGACGAGCTTTTTCCTCGCGAGCGGCCTGGTCGTGAACGGCGCGGCGGTGCCAATCAGCGGCGGGGGCAGTCCTCTGTTGTGGCAGCACCTCTTTTGGTTCCTCGGGCATCCCGAGGTTTACGTGCTGATTCTCCCGGGCATGGGCATTGTGGCGGAGATCATCGCGAACAACACCCGCAAGCCGCTCTGGGGTTACAAGTCTCTCGTTCTCGCGGCGCTCGTGCTTGGTTTTCTCTCCTTCATCGTCTGGGCGCACCACATGTGGCTGACCGGCATGGGCACGGTGGTGAGCGCCTTTTTTCAGACGACGACGATGATCATTTCGATCCCGTCGGTCATCATTTTGAGCGCCTTTTTTATCTCGCTCTGGGGCGGATCGATTCGATTTACCGTCCCGATGCTTTTCGCGACGGCCTTCCTGCCGATGTTCGGCATCGGCGGTTTGACCGGCATTCCGCTGGCGTTTAACACCGCCGATCTTTACCTGCACGACACCTACTACGTGATCGCGCACTTCCACTACATCGTCGCGCCGGGGACGATCTTCGCGGTCTTTGCGGGGATTTATTATTGGTTTCCAAAGGCCACGGGAAGAAAGATGAGCGACTTCTGGGGAAAGGTGCATT
>JACCZO010000007.1 GCA_013695925.1 Chthoniobacterales bacterium | reverse complement strand
CGAAGGAAAGGAAAAATATCCCGTCGTCCAGATCGCGTATCCCGATGCCGAAGCGTATTCGAAGTGGGCTGGCAAACGTTTGCCGACGGAAGCAGAATTTGAGTTCGCCGCGCGCGGCGGTTTATCGGGAAAGATATACGTACGGGGCGATGGGTTCCGCCCTAACGGAAAATGGGTGGCCAACACATGGCAGGGAAAGTTTCCGGTGAAATACAGGCGAAGACGGTTACGCCGGCGTCGCGCCAGTAGCGCAATTTCCGCCGACTTAAATGAACCCGAGGTCTCGGCCTGGACCTGGCCGGTGCGGATGCGCCAGAGGCCGGCCGCGAGTGGCGGGCCACGGCCACAATAGCCTTCTTTCTCGCGGCTCCCGTGGCGAGGGCGCCTTTGCCCAAGAGGTGCACCATTTGACGACGGCGCCGTACTCCGGCTGGAACTCCGAAGGCTTTCGCCAGCAGGCCGGACGAGTCGCCAGGCGGTCTCGACCAGGGCGGCGCGTAAGCGCCACCACAGCGGAGGCGAAAGCGCCCCGAGCGCGCCCGGCACCGACACGGTGCCTTGTTCGTTTCCAGGCGGTGCGTTGAGGCGGGCTCAGCTCTCTGCCTGCCTGACGACGACCCGCATCCCGTCGGTCGAGACGATCGCGACCGGAGTTTCCGCCGAGATGAATTCGCCTTCTGTCACTACGTCCACGACGTGGTTTTCAAACTCTGCCTTTCCGCTCGGTCGCAGGATCGTCAGGGCGCGCCCCTGCATCCCGGGGGCGAGCGGGAGGGCGGTGGCAAAAGAGCGCGGCAAACCGGCGAGCGACGGACCGGGCGGGTTGGTCGTGGAAAGAATGAAACGGCGATAGAGGCTCGTCTGCGGCAGGAAGCGCGCGAGGAGCGCGATGGCGAGGGCGGCACCGAGAAAGGTGAGGAGCATGTTGAGTAATGGAATTCTTAACATTTGCCCGGTCGGCCAGAAACTCTGTCCCGGGTAGCGATCAATCATCGCCCAGAAAAAGGAGGCGAACATGAACAAAACGCCGAGAACGCCGACGATAATGGTCGAGTGCCCAAAAATAAAAATCTCCAGGAGCACCAGGATGAGCCCGAGGACAAAGAGCGCGACCGCTTCCCAGCCGGCGAGGCCGGCGAAGTAATGCCCGAGGAAGAAGAGCGCGAAACAGATGATCGAGATGATGCCGGCGACGCCGAACCCGGGAATCTTGAACTCGATGTAAGCGCCGAGAATTCCGCCTAACAACAAGAGGGGCGCGAGCGCGGTCAGCCAAAAGGCCAGTTGCTCAAAGCCGCTCGGCTCGAATTTCACGATCTCGCCTTTCAGGCCGGCCTTCTTCACCAGGTCCTCGATCGACTCGGCCATCCCGTCGGCCAGGACCGGTTTGCCGTTGATCTTCTCGGTCGCTTCCTGCGCGCTGAGGGTGAGGAGCGAGCCTTTTGGATGCAGAAGGCGATCGCCGATTTTCACCTCCTTTTCCTTGTTCATGAAAGCCTCCCCGATGTCGGGGTTGTGGCCGTTGCGGACGGCGTTGCTCCGGACGAGCGCGGACCAAAACGAGACCGTCTTGTCCTTTTGCGTCGGGGGCAGATCCTCGCCGGTTGAGAGGATGGGCGCGGCTGCTCCGATCGCGCTCACTGGCGCCATGTAAATGTGTTTGGTGGCGAGGGCGATGATGGCCCCGGCCGAACCGGCATTGGTGTTGATGTAGGTGTAGGTGGGAATGGTGGCGTGATTCAGGATGCCGGTGATCTTCTCCGCGGAATCGAGCCGGCCGCCATACGTGTCCATGTCGAAAATGATGGCGGAGGCGCCGCCGCTCTCCGCTTCCTTCTGCGCGCGGCGCAGAAAGAGAACGAGGGAGGGCGCCACTTCGCCCTGGAGCGGGATGACGACGACCTCTCCCTTGCGCAGGGGTGGGCGCGCCGCGGCCGCGCCTAACGACACCCAGCCGGCGAAAAGAAAGATCAAGATGCGGATCGCGAACCGGGTCATAACATGATCATTTGGACGCCCGCGGGCGTTGCATTAATCTGACAGCGTACCGCCGTCGTCACGAGGAAAAACATGGGCGCCATCCCGAACCACATCATCGAACAGGTCGCCTCCGCGAACGACATCGTGGAAGTGATCGGCTCCTATTTTCCTCTCAAGCGGGCGGGCTCGACCTGGAAAGCGCTCTGCCCGTTTCACCAGGAGAAGTCGCCCTCTTTCACCGTCAATCCGCAACGCCAGATCTTTAAATGCTTCGGCTGCGGCGAGGGCGGCGGGGTCTTTAAGTTCGTCGGGCTTTACGAGCACATCAGCTTTCCCGAGGCGGTAAAAAAGCTCGCGGCCCGCGCTGGCATCCCGGTGATTGAGGAGCAGGGCGGCAACAGCGAGGACGATCGCCAGCACGAAGCGCGACGCACGCTCCTGCGGCTGCACGCGGAAGCGGCGGAATGGTTCCACGAGAACCTGATGAAACGCGAGCTGGCCGCGTCGGCCCGTGATTACCTGAAAAAGCGCGGCCTAACGACCGAGGTGGCGAAATCGTGGCAGCTAGGTTTCGCGCCGGATAGCTGGGACGCATGCCTGAAATGGGCGCTCGACCAGGGCTATAAGCGCAGCGCAATTTTACAGAGCGGGCTGGTGAAGCTGCGCGACGAGGAGCGACCGGAGAGCGACGTTTACGATCGCTTCCGCAGTCGACTCATGTTCCCGATCTGCAACGACGTCGGCGAAGTGATCGCCTTCAGCGGGCGCATTCTGTCGAGCGACACAGAGACCGCGAAATATCTCAACTCGCCCGAGACGCCGCTCTTTCGCAAGGGCAGCGTCCTCTTCGGCCTGCAGAAAACGAAGCGCGGATTGATCGAGGCGGATTGCGCGATCGTTTGCGAAGGTCAGCTCGACCTGATCACCCTCTTCGAGGCCGGCCTAACGAATGTGGTCGCGCCCCAGGGAACCGCCTTCACCGAGGGCCAGGCGCGAATTCTGAAACGCTACGTGAGCGAAGTGGTGCTCTGCTTCGATGCCGACGCCGCCGGCCAAAAAGCCGCCGAGCGCTCGCTCGAGCCACTTCTGGAAAACAATCTCATTGTTCGCGTCGCCGAAATGCCGCCGGGTGAGGATCCTGATTCGTTAGTCCGGAAAGAAGGCGCGGGAAAATTTGGGGAACGGATCGCGGCCGCGCGCGATTTTTTCGATTACTGGATCGAACGCCATGTCTCCCCCGCCGACCTGACGAACCTGAACACCAAAATGCAGGTCGCCCGGGAATTGGCCGAGACAGTGGCGCGGGTGCACGACCCGCTCATGCGCAATGAGGTGATCAGCAAAGTCTCGGCCCGTCTCGGGGTGTCCTCGGCGGATTTCGCCGGTTTGCTGCCAAAACCGCAACGCGCACGCAACTCCTCCGACGCGCCTCCGCGGACCGTCGCCCCGGCGCCGCGGCACGAGATCGCAATGCTCTGCCTTCTTGCCTTGCGCGATACCGACGCGCGCAATTTCCTCCTCAGCCAGGAATGGCCCGAGGTGATGGAGGAAACGCCCGGAAGCGAAATGCTGGCCCGCATTTTGTCGAGCAATCTGCGACTGGACGATCCGGCTTCACTCAATCTTTTCCTCTCCTCGCTCACGAGCGAGGAGGAGTCGTTAGTCTCGGCCTGGCTTCTGCAAAAAAAGCCGCCTAACGCCGAGATGGTGGCGCGCGATTGGTGGCAGGGTTTGCGCCAGCCGGCCCTCCGGCGTCGGCTACAGGCGGCCGAGAGCCGGTTAAGGCTGCCGCAGCTCAACCCCGGCGAAGTCGCGGCTCTTCAGAAACAGGTGGTTGACCTGCGGGGGCAACTCGACGACTTTTCACGGTTTTCGCCGGCACGCGCTCTGGAGTCTTAACGGGTGAGCGAGCGGCTAGCGCGGATCCTGCTATTTCGTCCTATCGCGTAACCGACAATCGTTTTGGCAAAGAAACCGAAAACCACCACCCGCTCGAAAAAGCCCTCCGGGCGGTCCACCCCAAAGCCAAAAAAACGGGGACGGCCGCCCAAGAAAAAGAAGGCTGCTTCCAAGAAGCAAGCCGTCGCCAAGGTCAAGCGACCACGCGGTCGTCCGCGGAAAGTGGTCGCGGAAACGAGCGCCACCCCGAAGCGAGGTCGTGGTCGACCGCCCGGGAAAAAATCGACCGACCGGCCCGCCGCCAAGGTTGCGCCCAATCGTAGGAATGGCGAAATGCCGAGCTCAAATGGGGAGAAGCCTTCGTCCCTCGCGAGCAATACCCAAGCGCGCATCCGCGAGCTGATCAAGCTGGCCAAGGAACAGGGCTACCTCACTTTCGACGATCTGAACGAGGCCTTGCCCCCCGACCTGACGGACGCGGAAGAGCTCGATCTCATTTTAATGCGCTTGCGCAAACTCGAGATCGACATCATCGAAGCCTCCGAGGTCGATCGCTACAAGGACGTTAAAAAATATTCCGAGGAGGAAGAGGAAAAACCGGAGCCGAAACTCGATATCCTCGACGACCCGGTGCGGATGTACCTCAAACAGATGGGACAGGTACCGCTCCTGACCCGCGAGCAGGAAGTCGAAATTTCCAAACGAATCGAGGAAGCGGAAGAGCGGGTTGCGGTTCACATTCACCGTTTTGGATTTGTCGCGCACGCCCACCTCGAGCTGGCGGCCAAGCTGGTCGAAGGCGGGGAGCGTTTCGATCGCGTCATCCTCGATAAGAAAATCGAAAGCCGGGAGCGTTATATGAAGCTGCTTCCGCGCCTCTGCAAAAGAGTGCGGCTAATGAGCGTGGATCTGGCCCGCGACTATGAGCGTTTAACCCGCTCCACCAGGATCGACGCGGCCAAGCACAAGAAGTTTGAGAAGGCGGTAACGAAATTGCAGGGCCTCTATCCCCAGTTCTTCTTCAAGCAGCGCGTGACCGAGGAGTTCGTCCATCTGGCCGACGAATATTACGCCCGGCTCCGCACCGTGGAGGAGGAGATGAAGAAGCGGGGCAAGCATCATCGCGGGCCCAACCCGTTGACCAAACGAATGCGCGAGATCGAGGTCGCGCTTTGGCTTTCGTCCGGCGAATTCAACGAGCGCTACCAGGAGCTGCGCGGCTGGCTGCGCAAAGCGCTGCGCGCCAAAACCGAAATGATCGAGGCCAACCTTCGCCTCGTGATTTCGATCGCGAAAAAATATACCAATCGCGGGCTCTCCTTCCTCGACCTCATCCAGGAAGGCAACATGGGCCTGATGAAAGCGGTCGAGAAATTCGAGTACCGCCGCGGCTACAAATTTTCGACCTACGCGACATGGTGGATCCGGCAGGCGATCACCCGCTCGATTGCCGACCAGGCGCGCACCATCCGCATCCCGGTGCACATGATCGAGACGATCAACAAACTGATGCGGGTGCAGAAACAGCTCCTCCAGGAATACGGCCGCGAACCGACGCCGGAAGAAGTGGCCGAAGAAATTTTACTCCCGGTCGACCGCGTGCGCGCGGTTTTGAAAATGGCGCAGCAGCCGATTTCGCTCCAGGCGCCGGTGGGCGAGAGCGAGGAGACCAATTTCGGCGATTTCATCGAGGACAAATCAGCCGATAACCCGAGCGACATGACCGCGATCGCGTTGCTCAAGGAAAAGATCAAAGACGTGCTCGAGACGTTGACCGATCGCGAACGCCAGGTGCTCGAACAGCGCTTTGGCCTGGTCGATGGCTACAGCCGCACGCTCGAAGAAGTGGGTCGACAATTTCGCGTCACGCGCGAGCGCATCCGCCAGATCGAGGCGAAAGCGCTCCGCAAGATGCGGCACCCGACGAGAATTCGGCAGCTCGAAGGTTTCCTCGAAGCTGCCGATCTCAAAACTGCCGCGGCCCTGCCCGGGCCTCTTCCTTAGCGAGAGCGGTGCCGGACGACGCGGCGGGGATGATAATTCACCACCACCGGCCGGTTATAAATATAGGGCCGCGTGTAAACCACCGGACCGTAGCCGTAAGACGCGTAGTAGGGCGCATAGCCGTACGGATAACCGTAACCATAAGCGTAGGGGTAATATCCGTAAGGATATCCGCAGGAATAACCGACCCCAATCGGGAGACCGATGCCGATCCCAACCCGCACCCCAGCCTCCGATTTCGGCGCCGCCACGAAAGTAAACGCGCCTGCCACCGCCAGGATCAAAAGAATCTTTTTCCAGTTCATTTGCTCACCTCCTTTCCACTAATTAGCGCAAATTAAGACGTGAGCCCCGACAAATTATTCACCCGGCAGTCTCCCCCCAGCGGGGGTAGCCGCTGACGATCAAATCGGGACCGATTTTCTCGAAGCGCGTTTGCAGGAGGCGGGCTCCAGCGGAGGTTTCGCCCGCCCCTTTCCCGGGCACAGCCAAAACCGGACCGCCGGTGAGCAGAGGCGCGAGGTAGAATTGCACCTTGTCCACCAGCCGCGCATCGAAAGCCTGGCCCAGCGTGTCGCCGCCGCCTTCAATCAAGACACTGGTGACTCCCCTGCGACCAAGGTCGCTCAGAACCCGCCGCAGACTTTTATCCCGATACACCAGGGTGCGGGCCGCGAACCGGTCGCTGAAAAGGTGGGCCGCGGGAGGTAATTTGCCGGACCGCGAAAGAACGACGCGCCACGGCTGGCGCGCGCCGCCAATTCCGGGTGTCGTTAGGCGAGGATTGTCCCGGCGCAAAGTCTCCGCGCCGATCAGGATGGCATCGACCTCGGTCCGCAGGCCTCTGGCGTGACGCCGCGCCACCGGGCTAGTCAGCCATTGTCCCTCGCCAAGTGATCTCGTTAGGCGACCGTCCAGGCTCATCCCGCATTTCGCAATCACAAAAGGCTTGCCGGTCACGATCCATTTATTAAATGCCTCGTTCAGGCGGCTGCATTCCGTCCCCAGGATTCCGGTGGTCACCTTGATTCCCGCTGCGCAGAGCTGGTCGATTCCGCGACCGCCATGCCGAGGGTTTGGATCTGTTGCGCCGATCACGACGCGCCCTACGCCGGCGCCCAGAATAGCGTCGGTGCAAGGCGGGGTGCGCCCTGTGGTTGAGCAAGGCTCGAGCGTGACATAGAGGGTCGCTCTTCGTAACGACCCGGGTGGCGCGGCCGCAAGACACTCAATTTCCGCATGCGGTAAGCCCGATGCCCGATGGTAGCCTCTGGAGACAATACGGCTGCGTCGAACTAAAACTGCGCCGACGGTTGGATTCGGGCTCACTTTCCCTATCCCGCGACGAGCTTCGGCCAGAGCTGCCCACATGAAAGTCTCATCGGCGGGCTCTGTCATTTCTGCACCTTAATCAGCGGAATGAGAAGCCGCAAGAATCTCCCAAACGGATCACGCCTGTGGCCATGGCCGGAGTTACACTTTGGCTCACCCTTGCGCGCCTAAATCGGGTCGTAATGGCGCGACAATCTGTTCAGATAAAATTGACCTCAGCGATTTAATTTGCTCGCTCAGAGCATTTTGTATCGGCATCAACAGGCACCTTACTTCTCTGGCATGCGGAAAGCTTAGATTACATTCCTCCAAACAACTCTAACCAGAAAGAAATCCATTATGAGTCTTATCCGTTACCAATCTCCTGAAACCTCTCTCTCGCCGTCCTTTGACCGCTGGGCCACTCTTCGCGATGAGATGAACAGCCTCTTTGAACTGCCCTCGACGGGTAATTTCACCCGCCAGGCCCAGCTCTTCAGCGGCTGGACTCCGGCGCTCGATCTTTACCAGAACAGCGACAATGTGATCGCTGTCGTCGAGCTCCCGGGCATGCGCAAGGAAGACATCGATATCTCCCTGCATGATGGCATGCTGACCATCGCGGGCGAGCGCCAAAGTTCGTCTGGTGAAGGCGAAAGTGCGGAGCGATCAGAGCGCTTCAGCGGAAAATTCCGCCGCAGCATCAGTCTACCGACCCGAGTGGAGAGCGGCAAAGTCAGCGCCACCTACAAAGACGGCATCGTGACAGTCACGCTCCCGAAAGCCGAGGAAGCCAAGCCAAAAAAGGTCGAAGTCACGATCGAATAAACCGCGCCGGCGACTTGTTTCGCCGGCCATTATCCAAGAAAGGAAAATTACATGACCAATAATCTAGTCCGTGAAAATAACGGCCGAGAAACCGCTCGCAGTGAGCGGTTCGTCACACCGCCCATCAGCGTGAGCGAGACCACCGAGGGTAACCTCCTCGAGCTCGAGATGCCCGGCGTGAGCAAGGACGGTCTTGAGATCTCGATCGAGAATAACGAACTCTCGATCGTCGGCCGCCGCTCTAATCCAACGATCGAAGGTACGCTTGTGCACCGTGAATCGCGGTCGCATCATTACCGCCGTTCCTTCGAAATCGATCCGTCGATCGATAGCGGAAAGATCGGCGCGCGAATCAACCAGGGTATCGTCACCCTCACCCTTCCGAAAGCGGAGGAGGTGAAACCACGCAAGATCGCGGTATCCTAATCCGGCGCCGAAAATCGAGAATCCGCGAAAGCCGCAGGCCGCAAACCTGCGGCTTTTCCTTTTGCCGACAAAACCCGGTGTGGTGGTGCGAGACTCCGT
>JACCZO010000006.1 GCA_013695925.1 Chthoniobacterales bacterium | reverse complement strand
GGCAACATGGAGCTGCATCTCGACCGTTCGCTGGTCGAGAAACGGCTCTATCCCGCGATCCACATCCAGCAATCGGGCACCCGGCGCGAAGACCTCCTCTACCATCCCGAGGAGTGGGCCCGCGTGCAGTTGCTGCGCAAAACAAT
The DNA here is from genome assembly GCA_013695925.1 of Chthoniobacterales bacterium. GTDB lineage: Bacteria > Verrucomicrobiota > Verrucomicrobiia > Chthoniobacterales > UBA10450 > Palsa-1392. The sequence continues at coordinate 3,444 of JACCZO010000006.1, read as the reverse complement.
GGCCGCGCTCCCGCCCTTGGAGGCGATGGAGCAGTTGATCAATAATCTGCACGCGACCAAGTCCAACGCTGAACTCTTGCTCGCTGGCCTCCGGTGATCGCCTCCGATTCACAACTTGCGGGAATCATCCCGCAGCTCCGCCAATTCGAACGCGTCGCGGTCGATACCGAGGCCGACAGTTTGCACTGCTATTACGAGAAGTTGTGTCTGATCCAGCTCACGTACGACAGCGAGGATATCCTCGTCGATCCCCTCGCCTCGCTCGATCTCCAACCCCTCTGCACTGCGCTCGCGGAGCGCGAAATCGTCCTGCAGGGAATGGATTTCGATCTGCGCCTGCTCCGACGCTCGTTCGATCTTCCGGTCAGCCGGGTTTTCGACACCGTCATTGCCGCCCGCATGCTTGGCCTGCGCGAATTCAGTCTCGCCGCCCTCGTGCAACAATATTTCGACGTCACCCTCGCGAAGGGCTCGCAAAAAGCGAATTGGGCGCGTCGTCCTCTTCCCCACGCGATGGCGGCGTACGCGAAAAATGACACCCATTTTCTCCTCCCGCTGGCCGCGAAAATGGAAGAGCAAATGCAGGCTCTGGGGCGCCTCGGGTGGTTTCGTCAATCCTGTCAGCGCGCGCTCGAGCAGACGCTCGTCTCGCGCGAGCGCGACCCGGATGACACCTGGCGCATCACGGGCAGCGGCACGTTGCCGCCGCAAACCGGCGCCGTCCTCCGCGCGATCTGGCATTGGCGCGATCGCGAAGCGCAGCAGGCCGATCGGCCTTCATTTCACATCCTGCAAAACAGCGCCATGATCGAGGCCGCAAAGCAATTCGTCGTCGGCGACACGCCGGATTTTCGCCATCTATCGGATCGGCGGCGGCGCGGTTTCCTGGAAGCGGCGCGGGCTGCTTTGGACCTGCCGGAATCGGCCTGGCCCCAACGGTCACCACGCCTGAGTCGCACCCGCACGCCGGGGTTTGATAAAAAAGTGGAAGAGCTGAGGCGTCGCCGCGACCACCACGCGAAGGAACTGGCACTCGATCCCGCTTTCATCGCGCCGCGCAGCGCGCTCGAAGGCATCGCGGCCGAGCCCAGCCGCAGCCAGACGCTCCTCGTGCAGTGGCAGCGCGATCTCCTCGGCCTCTGAGTTCGTTAGGCGCGTCCGCTTTGCTGTAGCCGGGGGCGTCGACCCCGGCCGGGAGAAACCGCCGCGACCAGGCCGGGGGCACCGCCCCCGGCTACAACTATTGCTGCGGCGCGCCCTCCGGCGCGGCGGTCGTGGTGGGAGCCGCCTTCTTCTGTTGCATGGCGTGGTAGGGACCGGCGTCCTCGCTCGGATTATAAAGGTCGCGCCGGTTCGACAAGGTGGTGCAGGATGTCGTGCCCAGTGCGACCAGACAAAGCAGAAGAATAAATTTCACGCCGGGATCGAATCAGATCGGTTTCACCCTGTCAACGCAGGCGAGAAGATGGGATGCAAGCGTTTCAAATCGGAGGACGGCTTTGCAAGCCGTCCCCGCCGGGTTGAAAACCCGGCCTCCGTTGAAAGATGCATATGATCGAGAAAGCAATTGCGTCCGGGCCTGCTTCGCGGAAAGTTCCGGCTCCGTCAGGGGCTATGGACTGAGGACTAACGAACCCCGCCAGGGCAGGAATGCAGCAACGGTAGTCTGATCCTCTTTGCCGTAGTCCTCTGGCGGTCTTTTTTTGGCGCTGTCTCGATGCCCGGGTAGCGCACTCGTCCCGGGTGCTGGTTTTGGCGTCTCGCCAAAACAGGCTTTCCTCCGGGGCGACGCGGCAGGGAAAGTTCGCGAAGGCGGGACGCCTCCGCCAGCACCCGAGACGGGTGCGCTACCCAGGCTTGCTTCTTGCGAAACCCGCGTTCTCTGCGTTCCGTTCTAGCGCATTGAAAGTTCTTACAACAAAAACCATTCGCTTTGCGGTGGTGTTGGAGGAATGCGGAAGCCCGGAGGTCTACACGCTCTGGCAATCGCCGAAAAAGGATCGGCGCTTGCAGACGCAGCTCCGCCTGTCGCGCATCATGACGATTCAAAAATCCGAGGCCGGAACAGAATTTGGGTGCGTCGGCTTCATCGAACGCAAGGAAGCAATGTATCTCATTTTCCCGAAATCCTTGAAGCGCTTCGCGGATCAGAGGATTGTGGGAATCAAATGGGAGCTGGTGAAAAAGTAGCGGCGCTCGCGCCTAACGAAAAGGCAACCGCCGGGTTGAACGACGCGGAACGCCGGCGCTATTCCCGGCATATCATGTTGCCGGAGATCGGCGTCGCCGGCCAGGAGCGCCTGAAAGCCGCGCGCGTCCTGTGTCTCGGCGCGGGTGGGCTCGGCTCGCCCGCGGCGCTCTACCTGGCCGCGGCGGGTGTCGGCACGATCGGGCTGGTCGATGACGACCGGGTCGCGCTCTCCAATCTGCATCGCCAGCTTCTCCATGGGACAAAAGATGTCGGACGACCGAAAACCGAATCGGCGAGCGAGCGATTGCGCGATGCGAACCCGGAAATTGAAGTGCGGCTGCACGCCTGCCGTTTTGAGAGCGCAAACGCGGAGGAGATTTTGCGCGAGTACGACCTGATCGTGGATGGGACGGACAATTTCGCGACCCGCTACCTCTCCAACGACGTGGCGGTTTTCGCGAGCAAGCCTAACGTTTACGGCTCGATCTTCCGCTTCGACGGGCAGACGACGGTTTTCGCGCCACACCTCGGCGGCCCGTGCTATCGCTGTCTCTTTCCCGAGCCGCCGCCGCCCGGCGAGGTCCCGAGCTGCGCGGAAGCCGGCGTGCTCGGTGTGCTTCCGGGAATTGTCGGCACGATGCAGGCGACCGAGGCGATTAAACTCATCCTCGGGATCGGCGAGTCGCTCATCGGCCGGCTCGTGCATTTCGATGCGCTGAAGATGAAGTTTCGCGAGTTTAACCTGAAGCGAGATCCGGATTGTCCGGTCTGCGGCGCGCAGCCGACGATCACAAAGCCGATCGATTATGAAATGTTTTGTCACGGCGCGCCCGACCTGACCAAAGCCGTCCCGCAGGTGCAGGTGCGCGAATTGGCCGAGCGGATGCGCTCGGAGCGACCCTTCGTTCTTCTCGATGTGCGGGAGCCGTTTGAATTTGAAATGGCCCGGATCGAGGGCGCGCATTTAATTCCGTTAGGCGAGTTACCGGCGCGCTGCCAGGAGCTGGACCGCGAGACAGAGATTTTTGTTTTCTGTCACAGCGGCGTCCGGAGCGAGCGGGCGGCGGAGTTTCTGCGCGCGAGTGGCTTTGCCAGGGTCGCGAATGTCGCGGGCGGGATTGATGCCTGGTCGGAGGAAATTGATCCTGAGGTCCCGCGCTATTAACTCGCTCCACCGTAATCGTGCTCGTGCTCCCATGGTGAAGATTCGATCACGAGCACGAGCACGAATGTTGCTTGTTCTCCTCTCGTTA
>JACCZO010000491.1 GCA_013695925.1 Chthoniobacterales bacterium | reverse complement strand
ACTGACCCCAGGAACCCCACACCATCTGACCCCAGGAACCCCACCCGCGTCCAGGACATTGGTGCGATTGCCGGCCAGGTCGAGCGTGTAAGTCACACTCCGGGCGGTTTTCCCGTAGGAGGCGGTCTTCATTTCCCCGTCCAGGAAGTAGGTGAACGCATCGGTTTTATTCGTCTGCGTGTCCTCGTCGCGCAAGGTGCTCGTCAGCCGGTTCATCGCGTCGTAGGCGTAGTGTTCCTTCGACCAGCCGGGCGTGGCCGGAAGGTTGATGTCGCGCGCGGAAATGCGGTTGAGATTGTCAAAAGTATAAAAAACCAGTCTCCCCCAGCCAGTTGACGCGTTTGGTTACGTTTGATGTCAGATCGCAATAGTCATTAGGCGAGAGTCATTAGTCGGGGTCAGAGCTGGCTATCGACACAGGCGCTGAGAAACTGGCGGGCAGGGGATAGGCATGAAAATCTAGGATGGCCGAGGCAGCCTCCCAATTGCTTCCGTTCTATTTATCGAGCCAGTTTGAATGCGGCTATTTTCGCCACTCGCGCTGCGGGGCGGGCGCGGCGAAATGATCCGGCGCGATCTCATGCGCGGTCCGGAAATGGACCTTGGCGAAACGGCGCAGCCCTTCCGGTCCCTCGCTGGCCACGATCTTGCGGGCAGTTTCCTTGATCGTGGCCGAAACGCCGCGGCCTAACGTCAGTCCGATCCGCTTCCCATTGCGTTCGAGCCAATCGATAAACGATTCGCGAGCCAGGATCGAGGCCGCCGCCACGGCGAAATCCGATTCGGCCTTGGTCCGCTGTTCGAGATGAATGTGCTGGCCATGCTGGAGGAGGGCCTTTTCGATCACGCGCGCGTCGGCAAATTTGTCGGAGAGCGCGCGCGGACAATCGGGCTTTTGCGCGAGCAGGTTCTCGATCACACGGGCGTGGCCCCAGCCGAGGAGGCTGTTCAGATTACCAAACTTTTCGTAGAGATCGTTGTAGCGCTCCGGTCCGATCTGCACCACGTCGAGCGCGATGCCCGGCGTTTGCCGGATCATTTTCGCGAGAGCACGAATCTTTGCGTCCGATCCGATTCGTTTGCTGTCCTGGATTCCGTTCTCCAGAAAAGTGCGCGCAATCGCGCCATCGGTGAATGTCCCCGCGATCACGAGCGGGCCAAAAAAGTCGCCCTTGCCGCTTTCGTCGATCCCGAAATGCGGTTCGAACATTTCCGGCGAATGCACTTCCTCGTAGCCCAGTCGCGCTTCGCCGAGGATCTTCGGCTCCAACTCGAAACTAACGAAATCGTCGATCCCCTTGCCTTGCAGGAGCACCTTCGGCCCTTTCTCATAGACCGCGACGCTTAGCTTGTTCTTCTGGGCGAAATAGATCGTGTATGGCTTCGACGAAAATTCGAAGCCGGAGCTCTCGAGCAATTTTCGGAGGGCCGTAACCTGCTCGCCGGAGAGGGGGGCAGTGTAGGTGGTCAATGGTGGCGCGGGCATGGCGGTCGGATCTCAACGAGATCATCGCTCGCGAGCGGAGGCGAGAATTTTGTCGGGTGAAGGTTGGCGCTACCAAGATCAATTCGACCCGAAGGGGGAGCCGTTGTTTTCTTCGACGAGGGAAGCGTGCGCCTTGGTGAAGCGGTCAGCATGATCAAGGTTTGCAATGGATTCTCGACCTGTAGAGACGTTTCGTTCCGCGTTATCGCCAAGACATGGCTCTGTCGCACGATTGGGCGGCCCGCCAGCGTTGCGGGTCAACGAGCGTCCTCGCGGAAGCATAGCGAGATGCTCGCATAATCTCACGCGCTGCGTCGGCGTCACAGACCGCCGCTACAGCTGCCGACCGCCGCTACAGGAGGAGAGCGGACAGTCGGCTCGTTGCCGCCGATCGGCCAGAGAGGGTCCGAGGCCACGCACGATGACCTGCGGTTTGGGCGGAGCGCATCCTGCGATGCGTGGCCACGGCGCGCGAACCGCGAAAGTTGCAACCAAGCAACTCGAAAGCAGTCTGCGCAGCCGATTAGGAGTCGAGCCCGGGCGTTCTCGCCCCGGCGGCGCGCTTGAGCCAGGCCGCACCGCCGGCGCGGTCACACAGCCTCCGAGGGAAAACACTCGCCCACGATCCTGGTGCCCAATCACCCTCGTCTCGCCTGCCACCCTCAAATGCTCGGCTAATCGAAGTCGCCTCCTCGGCCCACGAGAAAACAAAGGTATTAAAAAAAAATCAAAACCGATTTGACGTATTTAGATATTTCACTAATTATACAGTTATTGAATCTTCTCTTTAAAGCTCTCCGCGATCCCACCCGCCGCCGCATCCTCGAGATGCTCAAGGAACGCGATCTGACCGCCGGCCAGATCGCCGAGGCCTTTTCCATGACCGCCCCAAGCATTTCCTATCACCTCGATCTTTTGCGTCACGCCCAGCTCGTCTCCTCCCGGAAGAAAGGCCAGTTCGTCACTTACTCGCTCGAAACCACGGTCCTCGACGATTCGTTAGGCTGGATCCTCGACCTGCTCAAGAAAGGAAAACGAAAATGAAAACGAAACTTGTTTGGCTGGAAGTTGTCTTGCTCGCGGCGCCCTTAATCGCGCTCGCGCTTTACTGGAACGATCTGCCCGCCCGGGTCCCCACGCACTGGGATCTCCGTGGCCAGATCGATGGCTGGATGTCGAAGGTGCCCGGGATTCTCATCCTCCCGCTGACTGCTCTCGGCATTACGGCGCTCCTTCACATTCTGCCCTGGTTCGACCCGAAACTGCGCCGCACGCCCGGTGAAGAAGGCCTGATGCCGGCCGTGATGCCGATTGTGCGGCTCGCGACACTCGTCCTGCTTGATGCAATCTTTCTTGTGCAAATGGCGACCTCGTTAGGCAGAAACGTCGCCGCCGGCCGGATCATGATGACCTGCCTCCTTCTCTTCTTTGTTATCCTGGGAAATTATCTCGGCAATTTGCGGCCGAACTACTTCGTCGGCATTCGCACGCCCTGGACCCTGGAGAACCCCGAGACCTGGCGTGCCACCCATCGGCTGGGCGGGCGCCTGATGTTTTTCGGGGGGCTCGTTCTGCTCCTTGCGCAGGCACTGCTCAGCGAATCCGCCTTTGGTCTGCTCTTTATCGGGTCGATTCTCACGCTAGCCGCTTGGGGATTCATCTACTCGTGGCATCATTCCCGGACGCATGTCCGCATCCGCTGAATCTTCCGCCAGACCCTTGGACGACCGCCAAATCTGCCGCTGCCTGCGGCGCTGGTTCCGGCTCCGGGGCCGCGACCTGCCTTGGCGTCGCACCCGCGATCCCTATGCCATCCTGGTCTCGGAATTCATGCTCCAGCAGACCCAGGTGGCGACGGTGGCTCCGTATTACGAGCGCTGGCTCGCGCGCTTCCCGGACTTCACCGCGCTCGACGGCGCCAAAGAGTCGGACGTCCTTCACGCCTGGCAGGGGCTCGGTTATTATGCGCGGGCCCGCAATCTCCACGCCGCCGCTCGATTCGTTAGGGAAAACTTCGGCGGCCAGCTCCCGCCAGCGACGGCCAGCATCGCGCGACTGCCCGGCGTGGGTCGCTACACCGCGGGAGCGATCGCCAGTTTTGCTTTCGACCTGCCCGAGCCGATCGTCGAGGCCAATATCGGCCGGGTGATTGCGCGCCTAACGAATTGGCGGGCGCCGATCGATTCCAGCACCGGCCAGGCACATCTCTGGCAGACCGCGACGGCGCTCCTGCCTCGAAAAGGCGCCCGGGAACACAATTCCGCCCTGATGGACCTCGGCGCTCTGGTGTGCGTGCCGCGCCGGCCGCGTTGCGGCCAATGCCCGCTGCGCCAATTCTGCCACGCGGTGCAGCCTGAGCTGCTCCCGATCAAACGAAAACGGCCGCGCACCATTCAGCTCTTCGAGCCGCACACATTCGCCCAGCGCCGGAATCGTGTCCTGCTCGAGCAATCGAGCGACCGCTGGCGCGGGATGTGGATCTTGCCTCGTCTCGCCCGAAGCCCGAAAGAAGAGCCACTTTTGAAAATCGATTTTCCATTCACTCATCATCGCGTCACGCTCGCCGTCTTCGCCAGTCGGAAAGCGAAACGGCCTAACGATAAGCGGCGCTGGTTTTCCCGCCAGGCGCTGGCGAGCCTCCCCCTCCCGTCGCCTCATCGCCGCGCGCTCGCGCTCCTGCTTTCCGTGGCGGAGCCGGGTCACACCCTGTTACCGAACTAAGGCATGCTCCACGGCCAGAAAATCGTCGTCGTGATGCCGGCCTACAATGCGGCTCGGACCTTGCGCCAGACCTACGATGAAGTCGTTGCGCATGGGATCGTCGATCGCGTCATTTTGGTGGACGACGCGAGCAAGGACGAGACGGCGGCGATGGCGCGCGCTCTGCCTGACGTTGAGGTGGAGGTGCACTCGCAGAACCGCGGCTATGGCGCCAATCAGAAGACTTGTTACCGCCTGGCCCTCGCCGCCGGGGCCGACGTGGTGATCATGATTCATCCCGATTATCAGTACACTCCCGCCCTCATTCCCGCGATGGCCTCGCTCGTGACGAGCGGGCTTTATCCCTGTGTCCTCGGCTCCCGTATTCTCGGCGGCGGCGCGCTGCGGGGCGGGATGCCGTTGTGGAAATATGTCTCAAACCGGTTCCTGACCTTGGTCGAAAATCTTCTGCTCGGAGCCAAGCTCTCGGAATATCACACTGGTTATCGCGCCTTTTCCCGCGCCCTGCTTGAGCGGTTGCCCTTCGAAGAAAACTCGGACGATTTCATTTTCGATAATCAAATCCTCGTCCAAGTCATCTCCCTCGGGTGCCCGATCGGCGAGATTAGTTGTCCGGCGAAATACTTTCCGGAGGCTTCTTCGATCGGATTCGCGGCCAGCCTGCGCTACGGACTCGGTTGTCTGGCCACGGCAATCAGGTCACGCTTCAGACGCTCGAGTAAATGAAGCGGGCAAAGAAGCGCCCAACAAAAAAGCGCAGGAACTTTCCTCAGGCACACCGGCGTTCCTGGACCACGCCCGCCGTTTGTCTTGGGCTGGTTGCGATCACCTTGATCACTTTCGGGCGCACGCTCGGCTACGATTTCTTTAACTACGACGACAGCTTCTACGTTTACCAAAATCACTGGATCAGTGACGGCCTGACCCGCGCCGGCATGGTAAGAGCGTTTACCCATCCGCTCGTCGGCAACTGGCATCCGCTGACCTCTTTTTCGCTGATGCTGGACGCGCAGTTATTCGGGCTCAACCCCGGCGCTTACCATGGCGTCAACGTTGTTTTGCACACGATTGCGGTGCTCTTGCTTTTCTTTGTCTTGCGCGCGATGACGGGCGCGCTCTGGCGGAGCGCCTTGGTCGCCGCGATCTTTGCCATCCATCCCTTGCGCGCCGAATCCGTCGTCTGGATTTCAGAACGCAAGGATGTCCTGAGCGGGGTCTTCTGCATGCTCGGACTTTGGGCATATACTCGTTATGCGCGAAGGCTGCCTTCGCTCGGGGCTTATCTGCTGGTTGTGGCCGCGTTTACCCTCGGGCTGCTTTCCAAGGCGATGCTGGTGACCTTTCCTTTCCTCCTTCTGGTTCTGGATTACTGGCCGCTCCGGCGCTTCGCTTTCTCGCCCTCTGGAAAAAGCGGATCGGAAGAAAAGCCGCCCGCCGCCAGCGTCTCCTGGTTACTCCTGGAAAAGTTTCCGCTCATTCTCATCACGATCGCGATATCGATCGCGACAATCTGGGCCCAGAAACGAGCCTTGAGCGCAGCGGAGAATTGGCCCCTGCGCTGGCGAGTGGACAACGCTTTGGTTACGATCTGGGTCTATCTGCGCGAGATGGTCTGGCCAGTGCATCTGGCGCCGTTTTATCCCCATCCCAAGGGCAGCCTGTCTCTTTGGATTGTTGGACTTTCGTTAACAGGTTTACTCGCAGTTCTGCTTTGGATCTTTGCCTGTCGCAAAAGATATCCCTATCTCGTCACGGGCTGGATTTGGTATCTCGGCATGCTCGTTCCGGTGATTGGGTTGGTGCAGGTGGGCTGGCAGGCCCACGCCGATCGTTACACTTATCTGCCGCAGATCGGTATCTATCTCGCGATCGTCTGGGGCGCGACTGACCTGAGCGCCGGGTGGCGATCACGGAAATTGATTCTCTCCACCGCGGCGGTGTCCCTGATTGCAGTTCTATTGGCGGTGTCCTGGAGGCAAGTTGGTTATTGGTCGAGCACCGTCCGGCTCTGGCAGCACACCATCGCGGTCACGACCGACAACGACGTGGCCCAACGCGGTTTGGGCAGCGAGCTCCTCCGGCTTGGCCAGGTCGATGAAGCGATTGCGCACGACCGCGAGGCGCTCCGCATCCGCCCGCGGGATGCGAATGGCCTGATAAACCTGGCCAACGCTTTGCTAAGGAAAAAAGAATACCCGGAGGCAATCAAACATTATCGCGAAGTCCTCGGGGTTCGGCCTAACGACAGCGAAATGCATCGCAATCTGGGGAAGGCCCTCTACGAAAGCGGAGCGATCGATGCCGCCCTGGAGCAATTTCGCGAGGCACTTCGTCTCCAGCCGGAGGATTCCGACGCCGCCTACAGCCTGGGAAATGGCTATTTGGAAAAGGGCGATCCCAAGGCCGCGCTTCCTTATTTTCGAAAAGCGATCGAAGCCGACGGCCGAAACGTGGCCGCGCATTACAACCTCGCCACTGCCCTCCAGCGCGACGGTCAACTCGAGGAAGCGATCGCGGCGTTTCAGAAAACGCTGCAGCTCGAGCCAGAGAAAATCGAGGCGCGTAACAATCTTGCGATCACTCTTCTCAAATCAGGCAGGGCACCGGAGGCGACGGCGGAATGGCGGACGGTTTTGCGCCTCGAGCCGCAGAACGCCGAGATGCACAACAACCTGGCTGTCGCCCTGCTCGCGGAGGGGCGCATCGCAGAGGCCGTGCGTGAATGGGGCGAAACGCTGCGCCTGCAACCGGATCGGATCGCGACTGAGATCAGTCTCGCCTGGGTCCTGGCCACCGCACCGGAAAATGAGGTTCGCGATGGGAACCGTGCGCTTGAACTGGCGCAAAAAGCCTATGGCACCGGGGCCGCACGAAACCCGATGGTTTTCCGCGTCCTCGCCGCCGCCTACGCCGAGACCGGCCAATATCAAAACGCAATTGAAACCGCGCAGGAAGGAGCACAGCGCGCCGAGGCTGAGGGACGATCCGCCGTCGCGGAATTGTTAGGGGCCGACCTCGCCCTTTACCGACAGAACATTCCGTTGCGCGACTCCACGCACGGTCGCGGCCGGCCCGAATAGGCGTCGCGCCTGCGTCTTTCCATTTGTTATTCCACCGGAATTTTTCGAAGCTGCCATCGAATGAGAAGCATGACTGGCTACGGCCGTGGGGAAAGCGATCGCCACGGCGTGAAGATCAGCGTCGAAGTCAACTCGGTGAATCGCAAACAGAGCGACATCGTGGTTAACCTCCCGCGCGAACTCGCTTCGCTCGAGCCGCGGGTCCGCCTGGTGGTGGGTGAACGGCTCGCGCGCGGGCGGACCAATGTGGTCGTCGCCTTCGACCCGAAGGCGCAGAATTCTCGCACCCTCGCTCTCGACCGCGCCCTGGCCCGCTCCTATCACGACGGGATGTGCGCGTTGCAGAAGGAACTGGGCGTGACCGGCGAGATTACGATCGGGATGATCTTGCAGGCCCCCGGGGTGCTGAAATTTGCGGAGGACGATTCTGTCCCTAACGAAATCTGGCCAGCCCTCGCGGAGGCGCTCGACGCCGCCCTCGGCGAGTTGATCAAGATGCGCGCCAAGGAAGGCAAACACCTGGCGAAGGATCTGATTCGCCGCCTCAAGGTGCTGCGCCAGGAACTGAAGGAGATCGGGAAAAAGCATCCGGCGCTGGCCGAGAGATATCGCAGCGCGCTGCTCGAGCGAATCAGCAAGGCCGGTCTGGAGCTTCAGCCTAACGACGAGCGCCTGATCAAGGAAGTCGCCTTTTTTGCCGATCGCTCCGATGTTTCCGAGGAGCTGACCCGGCTGGAAAGTCATCTCGCGCAGTTTGCCCATCACCTCCGAAAAGAGGAACCGGTCGGGCGCACCCTCGAATTTATTACGCAGGAAATTTCGCGCGAGCTGAATACGTTAGGCGCGAAGGCGGGGGATGCGGAAATTTCCCGGCACGTCGTCGCCGGCAAGGCCGAGGTGGAAAAGATCCGGGAGCAAATTCAGAATCTTGAATAAGGAATTTAGTCGCTACGGAATTCTCTTTGTCGTCTCCGCGCCCTCGGGTGCGGGGAAGACGACGCTCTGTGATGCTCTCCGGCAGACGCCCGACTTTGTCTACTCCGTCTCCTGCACGACCCGCGCGCCGCGGGCCGGCGAAATCGATGGCGAGAATTACCATTTTCTTTCCGAGGCCAATTTCCTGGCGCGCGTGGCCGCCGGCGATTTCCTCGAACACGCCAGGGTGCACGGCAAATATTACGGCACGCTGCGCGACCCGATCGTGAGCCACCTGCGCGGCGGGGTCGACGTTCTGATCGACATCGACACCCAGGGCGCCGCCGCCATCCGCGCCTTCGACGATGCTTTTGTGCGCCAGTCGCTGGCCGATGTTTTTATCATGCCGCCTGATCTCGAGGAATTGCGCCGCCGACTCACGAAGCGCGGAACCGAAACGCCCGCTCAGATTGAAGTGCGCCTGCGGACGGCGGCCCGCGAAATGGAACTCTGGCGCGACTATCGCTACACCATCATCAGCCGCTCGATGGAAGAGGACTTGCTCAAGTTCCGTCAGATCATGGGCGCGGAACGTTATTTGAGCAGCCGCCTCATCACCGCCGACCTCGCCTAACGATGAAACAAAAACAACGCTCCATCATCCTCGGCGTCACCGGTTCGATCGCCGCCTACAAGTCGGCCGAACTCGCGAGTCTGCTCGTCAAACAGGGTCACGCGGTCCACGTCGTGATGACGAAAGACGCAACCGAATTCATCACTCCGCTGACCTTGCAGACGCTTTCCAAGAATCCGGTCACGACCAGTTTCTATGATGAAAAACAAAGCTGGCATCCAGGTCACATCGCGCTCGCCGATCGCGCCGACCTGCTCGTGATCGCGCCCGCCACCGCCAACATCATCGCGGAACTTGCGCACGGCCTCGCCGGACATCCGCTGGCCGCGATTGCGCTCGCGACCCGCGCGCCGATTCTACTCGCCCCGGCGATGAACGGAAAGATGTGGGAACATCCGGCGACGAAGGAAAACGTGGCAACGTTAGGAGCGCGGGGGGTCGAGTTCATCGGACCGGAAGCCGGCCTGCTGGCCTGCGGGTATGAAGGCCTCGGTCGCTTGTGGAAAGTGGACGAGATCGCCTTCCGCGCCGAGTTCCTGCTCGCGAGCCAGGAAAATCTAATCGCGTGAAGTTCGTCATCACCGCCGGGCCGACGCGTGAGCCGCTCGATCCGGTGCGTTACCTGAGCAATCGTTCCTCGGGCAAGATGGGCTACGCGATCGCCGCCGCCGCGCGCGAGACCGGGCACGAAGTTATTTTGATCAGCGGCCCGGTCGCGCTCACGGCGCCGGCCGGCGCGGAAGTCGTGCCCGTGACGACGGGGGAAGAGATGTTCGCCACCGCTGCTGCGCACTTTGCGCGCTGCGACGTTTTCGTAATGTGCGCCGCGGTTTGCGATTACAAACCGGCTCGTTATGCAGCGCAGAAGATGAAGAAAGAACGCGGGGCATTTTCCCTCGCGCTCGAGCCAGCGCGCGACATTCTTTCCAGCCTAACGAGTAGTCCGCACGATTGTTTTGTGGTCGGGTTCGCGGCCGAAACGGAAGAGTTGCGCCGGAACGCGCAACGCAAGCTGGCGGAGAAAAAATGTGATCTGCTGGTGGCAAATGATGTCGCCCGGACCGACATCGGGATGGATTCCGACGACAACGAGCTGCTGATTTTCTTCAAAAGCGGCGCCGAAAAAAAACTTTGGCGGGAAAAAAAAACGGAGCTCGCCCGCACTTTGCTAAAAATAATTTTGGATGCGCGCGAAAAATGTTTGACAAAAAAAACATGACGACTAGTGACACGATGAAAGTGAAGTTATTCACATACTGTTCACAGACCGCTTCTGCGGATTGAAAGGGGGGATTCCCTATGCCAGCAAAGAAAAAAGCAGCCAAGAAAAAGGCACCCGCCAAGAAAAAGATGGCTACTAAGAAAAAAGCAACGGCTAAGAAGAAACACTAAAGCCGCTATCCACAGAAGGGCGGTGACAGAGCCGTTCTTCGTTCACGTTAACTTCAACCCCGGGGGAAGAATTCATTTTCTTCTCCCGGTTTTTTTTTGCGCAAAAAACTTCGCGGGCAAAAGGCAGAATCGGTTAGGTTCGGAGTGTGATGCAGCATCTCGAGGTGGCCAAAGAAGCGGCGCTGGCGGCGGGCGAATTACTCCGCCTGCGTTTTGAGAAGCCGCTCACGGTCAACGCCACGACCGCACACGACATCAAGCTCGAGGTCGATGTCCTGGCCCAGGATCGGATCACAAAAATCCTGCTCGAGCGCTTCCCGGAACATGCGCTCTACGGCGAAGAAGGGATCGTGGGCGATCAGACGAGCGATCATCAATGGGTCGTCGATCCGCTCGACGGAACGGTCAATTTTTTCTACGGCATCCCACATTTTTGCGTATCGATCGCGCTTCGTTTTCGCGGCGATGTGATGGTCGGAGTGATTTATGATCCGATCCGCGATGAACTTTGGAGCGGCGAAAAGGGACTGCCCCCATTGTTGAATGGAAAACCGTTTCAGGTCAGCGCCCGCGCTCATCTCGCTGAAGCCGTCGTCTCGATCGGATTGGCCAAGACGCAGGAAACGATCGAAGCCGGCCTTCCGCTGCTCGGAGAGATGGTGCACCGGGTGCGGAAGTGCCGCATGATGGGGAGCGCGGCGCTCGACATGGCCTACGTCGCGTGCGGTCGGCTCGACGCTTACATCGAACAGGGAATCAGTCTCTGGGACATCGCGGCCGGGTGGCTCCTGGTCGAAGCCGCCGGCGGCCGAGTGGAAATGGAACCGCGCAAAGATATGCCGGACAAGTTTCGCATCGTCGCCTCCAACGGCCGGCTCGAACTGCATTAGGCTAACGGCATGTTTCGATCTGGGATTGGTTACGACGCGCACCGTTTTGGGGAGGGGCGCAAGCTCGTGCTCGGCGGAGTCGAGATCCCGCATTCGCGCGGGCTGGAGGGCCATTCCGACGCCGATGTCCTGACGCACGCGATCGCGGACGCATTGTTAGGCGCAGTCGGAGAACACGACATCGGACATCATTTTCCCAACACCGACGAAACGATTCGGGGAATCAGCAGCCTCGAAATTCTGCGCCGGGTCGGACAAATCCTGGCGGAGAAAAATTGCCGGGTGATCAACGTCGATGCGACGCTGATCGCGGAAGCGCCGAAGATCGGGCCCCACCTCGAGGCAATGCGGAGGGGGCTGGCGGCGGCGCTGGAGCTCAATGTGTCGCGGGTGGGAATCAAGGCGACGACGAACGAAGGAATGGGCGCGCTTGGCCGCGGCGAAGGAATGGCCGCGATGGCAGTGGCGAGTGTGCAGGAGGGATGATAGTGAGCCGCTCGACCTAACCGATGGCACTTCGTTTCTTCAATACCTACTCGCGCACGATTGAAGAGTTTCAGCCGCTCGATCCGGCAGGACGCGCGGTCAAGATGTATACCTGCGGCCCGACGGTTTACAGCCATGCGCACATTGGGAATTTCCGGGCCTACATTTTCGAAGATCTCCTGCAGCGACATCTCGAAGCGCGGGGTTACACGGTCGAGCGGGTCATGAATCTGACCGACGTGGACGACAAGACAATCCGTGGAAGCCGGGCGGCCAATCTTGCGCTGGGCGAATTTACCGCGCCATTCAAGGAAGCGTTCTTCGAGGATGTCGAGACTCTGCAGATCGAGCGAGCCGACGCTTTTCCAGCCGCGACCGAAGAACGATTCGTCGCGGCGATGATCGCGATGATTGAGAAATTGATCGCACGCGAGCTCGCCTATCAGGCAGAGGACAAATCGGTTTACTACCGGATCAATCGTTTCCCAAAGTACGGCCACCTCGCGCACTTCGACCTCGCGGAATTACGTTCCACGGGGCGAGTAAAGAGCGACGAGTACGACAAGGAGCACGTCGGCGATTTTGCGCTTTGGAAAGCGTGGGATGAAGAGGACGGCGATGTCTGGTGGGAAAGCCCGTGGGGGCGAGGCCGGCCCGGCTGGCATATTGAGTGCAGCGCGATGGCCACGGCATTGTTAGGCGAACAGATCGATATTCATTGCGGTGGAGTCGACAATATTTTTCCGCATCACGAAGCGGAGATCGCGCAGTCGGAAGGCTGCAGCGGGAAAACCTTTGTTCTTTACTGGATGCATTGCGCCCATCTCTTGGTCGACGGGCAGAAGATGTCCAAGTCGTTAGGCAATTTCCATACCCTGCGCGATGTCCTGGAGAAGGGCTACAGCGGCCGTGAGGTTCGTTATGCGCTGATCCGGGTGCATTATCGCGCGCCGCTTAATTTCACCTGGGAAGGAATGGATGAGGCACGCCAGGCGCTGGGCCGGATCGACGAATGGCTGCGCCGGTTGGGGGAAAGCGCCGCGGCTGCCACTGAAGCCCCGGAGATCGAGGACGACAAATTTAGCGAAGCACTGGATGACGATCTCAATATCTCGGCCGCGCTCGGGCATTTGTTTGAACAGATCCGCGAAAGCAACCGCGAGCTCGATCGAGGAATCGAGCCGGCGCGGGCGCGGGCCTGGCTCAACTGGTGGGAAAGAATCAACCGCGTGTTGGCTTTTGCCGCGGTGGAGGAAGAGACGCCAGCCGAAATCCAGCAACTGGCGGAGGAGCGGACGCAGGCGCGGCTTGCCAAGAACTGGCAAAAAAGTGATGAATTGCGCGACGCCATCCAGGCGCAGGGCTGGGCGGTTCGGGACACGAAAGAGGGCCAGGTCGTGACTCGCCGGGCCGGCGCGTAACGAGAGCGTCGAAATTGCACCAGATGTTTAGCGCCGCTGAATTTTTCGAACTCGAACACACCGCGCATTCGAAATTATTCGAGGCCGAGAAATACGTCTGGGAAGCGCTCAAGCAGATCCCGAGCTATCTGCAATTCCGGCTCAAGCCGGCCGTCTTGGGCGAGTTGGTCGGGAAACCTTTCATCAGCGAATCCATCTTCATCGGGCGCGGGACGATTGTGGAACAGGGCGCGATGTTGAAAGGGCCGGCCTGGATCGGCGAGAATTGCCACATCCGGAGCGGCTGTTACGTGCGCGAAAACGTCATCGTGGGAAACAACGTCGTGATGGGAAACTCGTGCGAGTTTAAGAATTGCATCCTCTTTGACGACGCACAGGTCCCGCATTTCAGCTACGTGGGCGACTCGATTCTCGGCTACAAGGCGCACCTCGGCGCGGGAGTGATTTTGTCGAACGTGAAACTCGATCACGCCGAGATCAGCGTCCTCGCGACCGACGGCATGATCGCGACCGGTCTGCGAAAATTCGGCGCCATCATCGGAGATCGTTCCGAGATCGGCTGCAATGCGGTCTTGAATCCCGGCGCGGTCGTCGGGCGCGATTGCATCATTTATCCGGGAACGAACTTCCGCGGCGTGCTGCCGGGCAACAGCATCATCAAGGTGCGACAGACAACTCAGGTCCTGAGTCGCCGCCAGCCTAACGACGCCTAGAGGAACGGCGCGGGCGGATGGGCAGGGATTCGAACCCTGGTTGCCTTGCGGCAAACACGCTTTCCAGGCGTGCGCATTAGACCACTCTGCCACCCATCCTTCACACTCCTGCTCCTGCTCGTAATCGTGCTCGTGCTCGATCGTTAGGCAGTTCGATTACGAGCACGATCAGGAGCACGAGCACGAGGCTTACAGCTGCAGGCGGCGAAACAGTTCGTCGAGCGGCAGTTGAATGCCAATGTAAAATTCGCCGAAATCGGCGTAGGCCGCGCTCACCTCGTCGAAGCGCATTTGGTAAACGATCGCTTTGATCTGGAAAGTATCGTGCGCGAAAAGGGTCACACCCCACTCCGCATCGTCGAGACCGGTCGAGCCGGTGATGAGCTGCTTCACCTTGCCGGCGTACTGGCGGCCAACGCGGGCGTGGCCGCCCATCAGGGTGCGGCGCTCTTCGTAGGGGAGCGAATACCAATTGCGCGCTTCGCCGCGGCGTTTGGTCATGTTGTAGAAACAAACGATGGGCCAGTCAGGCAACGTCGGATAAACCCGGTCCTGGCGATATTTCTTCATTCGCTCGCGGAAATCCTGCATGGCCGCCTCAAACTCGGGCGTGCCGCGTTTCACTTTCTGTTCCGTCTCGAGCGTCTCGCCGTATTGCTCCTCGGTCGTGATGTATTCGCTCTCTTCCGTGAGGGAGAGATAACTGTAGACCGGCACAAGGACATCGGCGCCTAACGAGAGGGTAAGTTGCTTTTCGATCCGGTTCGCAGTCTGCAGGTCGGGCGTGATGAGCATGAAGCCAAGGTCGGCTTTGGGAGTCACCTGGCTGAGGGTGAGGAGCTGGGTGTTCTCCAGCGCGCGGGTTTCCTGGACCAGTTTGGAGAGCGCGATCTTCGCCTCGCGTTGCTCGGCGCTGTTCAGCAGCTGCCATTGGCCATACTCGATCCGGTAAAAAAGGTGCAGGCAATGCCAGCCATCCTGCGGGAGAAGCGGCGCGGGTGTGGGATCCATCGAGGAAGTTTCCCTGTGCGCGGCGGGAGGGTCAAGCCGTGGCGCAGCGGCCGATTGTTCTCCTTGCGATCAGGCTTCGACCTTTGCCGCGCTGGGCAGGTGAGCGAGGCAATATTCCTCGCCATCGCGCGAGACGCGGAATTCGAGATTCGGATTGGTCAGTTCGGTCGCCCCGCAGTTGGCGCAGTGATGGAGCGCTTCTTCCTCGGGTCGGGCATTCTCCTCAAAACGCCGGCGCCGATTGGTCGTTTCGTGGCGGTTGCGCGCGGCGCGGATCAGGTCCGGGCCAAAAAAGATGAAGTAATTGGCAAACGCCGCGACCAAGGCCATGCGATACGACATTGGGCTCGTGACAAAACCAAAAAGGAGGAGCGCGGCCGAGGCCCAGGCGATCCACTTGACCTTCGCCGGGAGAACGAAAAATATGTAGATGACCTCGTCGGGATAAAAATTCGCGAAGGCGAAAAAGAGCGAGGCGTTGAGCATTGTGTTCGCAAAATTCCCCCCAAAGAAAAAGGCGGCGATCGTCGTCCCGATCATCCCGAGGAAGTAGAAAAGGTTGACCCGAAACGCGCCCCAGGCCCGTTCCAGCCCTTCGCCGATGAACCAGAGAAAAAGGAGGACGAAGATGATCCAAAAGGGGCTGTTGGTCGTCGGGATGAAAATGTAGGTGACGAGCCGCCAGACTTCGCCCTGGAGGATCGCGCTGCGATTGAGGTCGAGCATTGGCACGAACTCCGGGTTCACCCGCGCGAGGAGGAAAACGAGAGCGTTAAAGCCGGCGACGATCCGGATAAGGCCGGGAATGGCGAAGCGTCCGAAGCGGCGTTCGAGTAAATCGAGAAAACTCATCGTCGGTTCACCGTAGAGGCTGGCCAGCGGCAGTTCAACAAACGAGGACGCGGACGAGGGAAGGGGAAGCGTCGATTGACACTCCGGGAGCAACATCTAGGCTGCCCGCGATGAGCGCCGCCGCGTCAAAAACGACTCCGCTTTACGACCAACACCTGAAGCTCGGCGCAAAAATCATCCCTTTTGGAGGATGGCTCATGCCGGTGCAATACAGCAGCATCATGGAGGAGCACCTGGCGGTCAGAAACGCCGTTGGCATGTTCGACATTTCTCACATGGGCGAGCTGGTCGCGAGCGGCCCGCGGGCCGGGGAGTGGCTCAACACCATGCTGACGAATAACGTCGCCAAACTCGAAGTCGGCACCGGGCAATACACTTTTTTGCTCAATGACGAAGCCGGGATTATCGACGACCTGATTCTTTATCGGATCGAGGACGAGAAGTTCCTGCTGGTCGTGAATGCATCCCGGATCGAGGACGATTTTGAATGGCTGCGAGCGCATCTGCCGGGGTCGGCGACCCCGGCTACAGCGGAGGTGCGGCTGGAGAATCAGAGTGATCGTTATGCAGGCCTTGCGGTGCAGGGACCGAAGATCGGCGAACTTTTCGCCGCGCTTTTCGGGGAGGGTAAAGAACTGCCGGCCCGGAACCAGATTGCGCAGTTTGATCTCGGCGGGACGAAGCTTTGGATCGCGCGAACCGGCTACACGGGCGAAGACGGCATTGAACTTTTCTTCCCGGCCGCAGATGCGGCGCCAGTCTGGAACCAAATTCTGGAAAATGGAAAATCGTTAGGCATTCGTCCCTGCGGATTAGGTGCGCGAGATACGCTGCGCCTCGAGATGTGTTATCCGCTGAATGGCTCCGATCTTTCACCCGAGCACCACCCGCTCGAGGCCGGCCTCGGGTTTTTCGTGGACCTGACGAAACCGCAGTTCACCGGGCGGGAGAAGCTGCTGCGGGAAAAACGAGCTGGTCTTTCCCGCCGCCTCGTCCCCTTCCGGATGAAAGGCAAAAGCCCGCCGCCCCGGCCGCACTACAAGGTTTTCCGCGATGGCGAAGCGGCTGGGGAACTGACCAGCGGCACGCTCTCACCGAGCTTGAATTATGGCATCGGAATGGCTTACCTAACGACACCGGCGCCGAAGCCGGGCGAAGAAATCGAAATTGAAATCCGCGGGCAGAAATTTCCCGCCGTCATCGAAAAGAAGCCGCTCTACAAAAAGCCATGAATGTTCCGGAAGACCTCCTCTACACCGAATCGCACGAATGGGTCCGCCGTGAGGGCGACCAAATCCGGGTCGGCATCACCGATCACGCGCAGGCCGAATTGACCGACGTTGTCTACGTCGAGCTGCCGAAAACGGGAGCGTCTTATGAGGCGCGGGGGACAATCGCGGTGGTCGAATCGGTCAAGGCGGCGAGTGATATTTACGCGCCGGCCAAAGGCACCGTAACGGAAGCGAACAAAGCGCTGGAATCCAACCCGGCCTTGATCAATACCGATCCCTACGGCGAGGGCTGGATCTTCGTCCTGAAAATCGACGACCCGTCGGCCCTCGCTGGATTGAAAGACGCGGCGGCCTATAAGACCGCGATCGGTTGATTTTCGCGGCGCCGTGTTTTCCATCGCGCCACGTCCGTCGGCCGCGGACGGCTTGCAACGTCAGAGAGGCCTGCCAAGCTGGCCTTGATCGTGTCTATGGATTCTTCTGCCGCCCAACTGGAAGAAATCGAGCTTCTCCGCCGCATCGGCCGGGGCGATCGCGCGAGTTTCGAGCAATTCTACGATCGCTTTTCGCGGGTTCTTTTTTCCATCGCCTTCCGGCTGTTGCGAAACGAGCAGGCCGCGGAAGACGTGTTGCAGGAAGTCTTCGTGCAGATCTGGAAAAAAGCGCCGCTCTACGATCCCGCCCGGGGCAAGCCGATGACGTGGGTGGTCACGCTCACCCGGCACCGGGCGATCGATATTATCCGCTCCACGCAACGCCGCAGCCAACTCCATGAAGACGTAAAACTGGAGACGGATGTGGGCGAAAAATTTGACGACCACGATTCCTTCTCGGCCGTCGCGTCGGGCGAGCGGCATGAATTCGTGCGCGAAGCGCTGCGGAAACTTTCCGACGAGCAGCGGCAGGCGCTCGAGCTGGCCTTTTTCGGTTCCCTCACCCAGGCGGAGATTGCAGAGCAGCTCGATCTGCCCCTCGGCACTGTGAAAGCACGGATCCGGCGTGGGATGATGAAACTGCGCGGTCTAATCGGGCCGCGCCTCTAGTCGCGGGGCGCCTCAGGCCGCAAGCGCCATTTCCTGCTCTCGCGCGACCACCCAAAGCGGGACGCCCGCGTCGTCCAGAATCGGCCTGATCTCGATGTCGACCCAGTAAGGGGTGCCGTCTTTGCGATAATTCACCAACTGCTCGTGGCAGGGTTTGTATTCGTGAACAGCCTGCCGCATGCGCGCGGCCACCACCGGATCCGTCTTCGCGCCCTGCAGGATCGGGCCAAGGCTTTTGCCCCGCAGTTCCTCGAGCGAATAGCCGCACATCTCGACAAAGGCCGGGTTGACCCATTGCACGAGCCGATCGGGCCCGGTCATGACAAAAGCGTCCGGGGTCACTTGCTGAGCCAGACCATCGATCGCCCGCAGGACTGTCGACTTCAGCCGGGCGGGAGGCGCCGGAGAGTCAGAAGGAGTGCCCGCCAGCAAAATAGCTGTCCCGACATCCTGAGAAGCGGACGCGAACTGCCGGAGTTCATCGTGGAATTCCAGGATCAACTCGAAATCTTCCCGCTCGCGGGCGGTCATTGCACCGGACACGTAGAGAGCGGCCCGGTCCTGAAGAAGCTCGTTAATCATGGATTGGAAAAGGGTTGCGCTAACCCCGATACGTCATTTCCCGGAGAATGGATGCGATTTTATCCAGCGGGCAATAATATGTCTCACAAAATTGATTATCCATTCCTTATCGAGCCTTCATCAGCTTTCTGGCCAGCGTCTCGCTCTGGTTTCTCGTGAGCAAGGATTACGGCCTCTTCGTTGGCCTTTGGGTTCCGAGCATTCTCAGTCTCTGGGTTGGGATCCGGGTCGTGGTCCTCGGCACAGGCGTCAAAGTCCGGCGGGGGAAATAGCATGGAATACGTCATCGTCACTTTTGTGGTCGCGAAAGGGGTGATGATGTCACACGAATTCGCCGCGGCCGAGCTGGAGCGGGAGCTGCGGGAAGAATCCCTCCGGCTGGAGCAGACCCGCAGCGTCGTTCGTTAGGGCGGCGGGCCCTCTTTTCCGCTCGCTTTCGCATCCAGGGTCGGGCAAAAAGAGCGGATGCGAAAGCTTGCCGGGATACTTCTATTTTTGCTGCTCGTGCCGCTGACTCGGGCGGCGGTAATCAACGTCGAATTCAAGTTCACCCCTTTCGTCGGTAATCCGGCCAAAGACGAGAAGGTCAAGACCGTGCCTGGGAAGACATCGATTTTCATCAACAATATTCCCTTCGCCGAACAGGAAGTGAATGAGGACGAAGTGCCGGTCCTCTTTGAGGAGCACGAAATCGCGCCGGCGGTCTGGATTCCGATCAGCTCGGTCGGCCCGGTGGTGCGCAAGGGGACGAATAAGATTCGGATTGAGTTTACGCCTAACGACGCCGCGAAACGTTATCGCGCCCAGTTGCGCTGGGCCTCGGTGATGGATACCGCGACTGAGGAAGTGGAACCCGGGGTGGTCGCTCGACCAACCAGGCGAACGAGGGAGTGGACGATCGCAAAGACTTGAAAGGGAAGGTGGTTTTCGAGCGCGAGTTTACGGCCGATTTCGCGCTCGACTTGCCCTGGCATCATTATCC
>JACCZO010000407.1 GCA_013695925.1 Chthoniobacterales bacterium | reverse complement strand
CCGAGATTACCGCGACCGGTCTCATGCCGACCGACGACGCGGAATCGGCCATCCTGCAAACCCTCGCGCCGGGCAATTACACCGCGATCGTGCGCGGAGTCGCCGACACCACCGGCGTCGGTCTGGTGGAGGTTTACGATTTGCAATAACAAAGACTGGCGACCAACCTCGTGCGGATGAGCCAGGGCAAAATGATGGGGGTTGATTTCAATAAGGACAAAACCCGGGTCGGCTCCCGCATCGCGCTCCACCAGAGCGCCTGACGCATTCAACCGCAGCCGATGCGGGCCAGCCACTCGGTGGGAGCGAGGAGAGCGAGGTCCAGGCCGCGACCATCATTTAGTGATTGCGGAGACGACGCGACTTCAGACACAATCGCTCAAATTTAAAAATCATGAACCAAAACAGAGTCACCCCTTTCCTCAAGTGTCCGGCCCTTCTCTTCTTTCTCACCGTCGCCCTCTTCGGCGCGCGCGTGGCCACAGCCATTGATTTCCCCGTGACTAACACGGACGACTCCGGGCCGGGCTCGTTCCGGCAGGCAATCACTGACGCCAACGCGTCTCCCGGGGCTGACACCATCAGTTTCAACATTCCCGGTGCCGGCGTGCATACGATCTCCCCGGCTTCCGCGCTGCCGACAATCACCGATCCGGTCACCATCGACGGCTACACGCAGCCGGGGGCGAGCCAGAACACGCTGGCGATTGGCAATGATGCGGTCTTGCTCATCGAACTGGACGGCAGCACCGCTGGCGGTTCAGGTCTGAGCACGCGGACCAGCGGCTTAATCGTGCAGGGTCTGGTGATCAATCGCTTTCAAGAAGGAATCCGGTTTGACGAAGGAAGCAGCGGGGCAGTCGTCGCGGGTAATTTTATCGGCACCGATCCAGATGGCGCCTCGTCCTTGGGCAATAGCACGGGGATTCTCATCTTTCGCTCCTCCGGCAATACGATCGGTGGCCAGGCAGCTGAGGCGCGTAACGTCATCTCAGGGAACGGCAGCTCAGGCATAGCCCATATCGATGGAGTCGATAACGTAATCCAAGGCAATTACATTGGCACGAATAGCGCGGGGACAGTGGGGTTGGGGAACGGCGCCGGGATCGATATCGGAGGCGACAATGCCACCGCTCTGATTGGCGGAACGACAGCGGACGCGCGCAATGTGATCTCAGGCAATGCCGGTCCAGGCATCGCGGTGAATGTGGGACCCAATAACGTCATTCAAGGCAACTACATCGGCACCGATGCTACGGGAACTGCGGCTATCGCCAACGCCGTCGGGATTACCGGAGGCGGCGCTGGGATTGGCGCGCTCAATATTCGCATTGGCGGCACGGAGGTCGGAGCCGGAAATCTTATTTCCGGCAACACGGGGAACGGAGTCAATCTGGCGTTTGGTGCGAACGCGCTGATAGCAGGCAATCTCATCGGCACGCAACAAGATGGCATCAGTGCCTTGGGCAACGGCGCGGATGGCGTGGGGCTCGGCTTTACTACCGGCGGCGCTTTCGGGGGTGGACCGGACACTGTCGGCGGAACCACTCCCGGTGCAGGCAATGTGATCGCGTTCAACTCCGGCACCGGCGTTCGCGCCATCGTGGGTTTCTTCGGCGGCACTGGTGGCGCCGGACAAGGTCAGCATACAATCCTGGGTAACTCCATCTTCTCGAATGGCCAACTCGGGATCGACCTCGGCCTTCTTGCCGGGGTCACTCTGAATGACGAAGGCGACGCGGACGAGGGCGTTAATCATCAGCAAAATTTTCCGGTGATCACCTCAGTCACTCGGAGCGGCGGCAACATCACAATAGCCGGCACGCTTAACAGCGAGGCCAACTCACCGTACCGGATCGAGTTCTTCACCAACCCCGCGGTCGATCCGAGCGGGTTTGGCGAGGGGCAAACGTTTACTGGGTTTGTCGACCTGACGACCGACGCGAGTGGGAACGCCGCCTTCAACGAGACCTTCCCGGAAATCGGAACAATTCAGTCTGTTACCTCGACCGCGACCAACACCGATCGCGGCGAGACTTCGGAATTCTCCGCCGCTTTCACCACCAAGCTGCTCAACATCTCGACGCGGATGCAGGTGCTGACGGATGACAATGTGCTCATCGGCGGGTTCATCGTCACCGGCATTTCGCCTAAGCGCGTGATCGTGCGCGCGATCGGGCCCGCGCTCACTGGCTCCGGCGTGGCCGGCGCACTGATGGATCCGACGCTCGAGTTAAATAGCTTCGACGGCTCGATCACGACGAACGACGATTGGAAAGACGACCAGCAGGCGGAGATCGAAGCGACGGGGCTCCAACCGACGCAGGACGCCGAGTCCGCCATCGTGCAAACCCTCGCTCCCGGCGCATACACTGCGATTGTGCGCGGCGCGGGCGGCACCACCGGCATCGGGTTGGTGGAAGCCTACGACCTCGATCAGCTGGCCGATTCCAAACTGGCCAACATCAGTACCCGTGGCTTTGTCGACACGGCCGACAACGTCATGATCGGCGGCTTCATCATCGGCCCGGAGGGACTGGGCGATGCGACCGTCCTGGTACGGGCGATCGGGCCGTCGTTGGAAAATTCCGGGGTGGCAAACGCTCTCCAGGATCCGACCCTCGAACTTTTCGATGGTAATGGGGCTCTCCTGACGAGCAACGACGATTGGAAAGACGACCAGCAAGGTGAGATTGAAGCCACCCAGTTGGAGCCGACCGACGATCGCGAATCAGCCATTCTCTCCACTCTGGCGCCGGGCGGTTACACCGCGATCGTGCGCGGAGTCGCCGACACCACCGGCGTCGGTTTGGTCGAGGTTTATCATCTGCAATAATAATTGCGCTGCACGAGCGCGCGTGACGAATCTTATTGGCTCGCTACCTCTCCACCCCAGGCGCTGCGCCCGCAAAGTCGCGTTGGAGGGCTATCGTGCCGTTGCGGAAGCGGCGGCGGCATCACCGAGATCGAGCAGGCGGCGGCCGGTGGCGATCCCGGCGCGCTGAAGGAATTTGAAGTGCTCTGATTTCCGCAAAAAATACTTGCAAAGCGGCCCTGCCCTCTGAAAAGCTCCGCCATCGTGCCGCGCGATTAGGCGCGGCCGTAACATGGAGGTTCTCAGATGAAATGCTCGATTGTTCTTGGCCTATTCGCAGTGGCGATCTCTTCGTGCGTCTCGGCGTCAGGCGCCACGTTCACCGTGACTAACACAGACGACGCGGGCGCCGGTTCGCTTCGTCAGGCCATCACCGATGCGAACGCGAACCCCGGTGCCGATACGATCAGTTTCCACATTCCAGGCGCGGGCGTTCACACGATCACGCCCGCCTCCGCCCTGACCACCATCACCGACCCGGTGATCATCGACGGCTACACGCAGCCGGGGGCCAGTGCAAACACCAATTCGGTTGAGTCCATGCTGGGCCTCAACATGGTAC
>JACCZO010000405.1 GCA_013695925.1 Chthoniobacterales bacterium | reverse complement strand
GGCGGTTGGTCCCGAAGATATCGGAGGATTCGCAGACCGGCCCGACCACGTCGTAACTCTGCTCCGCCACGCTTTCCCGGACGGATATGATCTCGTGGAAGGCGCCGTAAATCGCGGGCCGCGCGAGATCGTTCATCCCGGCATTGAGCACGAGAAAGCTTTTGCCTTCAGTGTGTTTGATGAACTGCACTTCCGAGATCAGGACGCCGGCCGAGGCGGAAATGGAACGGCCCGGCTCGAGGAAAAGATGCAGCCCAAGCGGGCGAACATGCTGCAGCACTTCGTCGGCGTAAGCGCTCACCGGCACCGGAGCTTCATCCTTGTAGCGAATCCCAAGCCCGCCGCCGAGATCGATTCGGCGCAACGGAAAACCATCCGCCAACAACTCGCGCGCTAAATCAGTGATTTTGCGAAACGCTCGATGAAACGGAATCAGGTCGGTGATCTGGCTGCCGATATGACAAGCAACGCCCTGCACCTCGAGATGCGGCAGCGTGCGGGCTTTGCGATATGCCTCCCGCACTTCGTGCCAGGGGATGCCGAATTTGTCGGACTTGCGGCCAGTGGAAATTTTCTCGTGCGTCCCGGCATCGACATCCGGGTTCACCCGCACCGAAATTTTCGCATTCACATTCCGGGCCGCGGCGATCTCGTTGATCATCTCGAGCTCTTCGGAAGACTCGACGTTGAGCTGGCCGACCCCCGACTCGAGGGCGAAGGCAATTTCGTCCTTCGTTTTACCGACGCCGGAAAAAATGATTTTCCCCGGCGCGATACCGGCGAGGAGCGCGCGCCGAATTTCTCCCGCGGAGACGGTGTCGGCCCCTGCGCCCTCCGCCTGGAGCAGCTTCAGAATCGCGATGTTGGAACAGGATTTAACGGCAAAACAAATCGTCGCCGGCGCGATGGAGAAGGCCTGCGCGTAGTCGTTGAAATTCGCGCGCAAACTGCCCGCGGAATAAAGATAAAATGGCGTGCCGGTCTCGGCAGCGATCTTCGCGACGGCGACTCGCTCACAGAACAACTCGTGGTTTCGATAAGGGAATGACATGCGTGAAAGCATCGCGCGCCTCGAGAGCGGAGCGCAAAATGCTGATCAGTTTCACGTCGCGCTGCCAAATTCGCCAGCTCGATGTCACCGTGGAAAATCGTCCTGTTGGTTGCCGCGCTGGCCGGTCTTCTCTGGTTCCTCGCGCCCCAGCGGGCGATCGCGCCTAACGAGCCGGGCGTGGTCGCCCTCTACGCTTTTTAGGTGCAGGTCTCGATCCCGGGCACAGCCAAAGGCATGGGAATGGTAATGGCGGCAGCCTCTCTCATGACCCTGCCTGTGATCGCAATTTTCTTTTTCGCCCAGCGCTATTTCCTGCGCGGGGTCACCCTGACCGGGCTGAAAGGCTAGTGTAGAGTGCGCTGTCTCAGCGCATCCCTTCGTTCGGCACGCCTGGGCCATCCGCGGGGACAGCATCCCCGGCTACAATCGGCGGCCTTCTCGTTAGGGCGCCTTGCCCGCCTCGACATCGATCGAGATCGTGACTTCTTCGCCCACCACTGCGGTGCCTTCGACCGCCTTGCTCCAGGTCAGGCCGTAGTCGCTCCGCTTGATCGGATCGGGCGTGACCTGCCAGCCGCTGATCGACTTCTCGCCCATCCCCTTGCCTTTCCCGAGAAACTTGGCGTGGAGCGTGATCTCTTTCGTGACCCCATGCATCGTCAGGTCGCCGACGATATCGCCCGCGTCCGCACCGGTCTGCTTCACACTCTTGCTTTTGAAAGTGATGGTCGGGAATTTCGCGACATCAAAGAAATCTGCGCTGCGCAGATCCTCGTCCCGTTTCTCGTTTCTCGTGTTGACACTCGCCGCGTCGATCGTCGCCCTGACGGAAGATTTCTCCGGATGATCGGGATCGAAGTGAATCGTCCCGTCGAACTTGGTGAAACCACCAGTCACGTAGCTGAAAAAGTGGCGCACTTTGAAACTGATGGAGGAATGCACAGGATCGATCTTGTAAACCTCCTCGGCGCGCGCGGGGGAGAGGCTGCCGCAAAGCGCGACCAGCAAAAGCAGAGCAAAAGATTTTTTCATGGCGTACGGACGTTAACGAACGGCCGGAAGCGGGCCAGCGTTATTTGCAGAGGAAATGTTACGCCAGCGACCGGAGGAGAGTGCCACGTCCGCGCGGCCGGCGGCCGAAAAGAGAAGCGAGGGCCGCGGCCGGGTTGCTCTTCAAAATAGCCGCATCATGCACGCCGGCGAGACGGGCCAGCTCGGCCTCGAAATGGCGGACCGCACGCCGATCGGCGTCGTGGGTGTCGAGATAACCGAAGGCGCGTTGCAGGAGGTGGAAGAGTTCCGGAGCCGGATGTTCCAGCTCGGTGCTGATCTCGATCCATTCCACGAAGCAGGAGGCCGTCTGCGTCCGAAGATAACTTTCCCGGATTCCGGCAAAGGGATTGCGCAGGACGACCTCGGTCAGGGTATGAAGATGCGAACGGCGGCTGCGTTTAAGCTGGATTTCGGCCTCGAAAAAAAGATCGAGTCTCCCGGCGAATACACTCTTCGGCCGGCGCGCTCCCTTCGCCACCGTCTCGATCGTGCCTAACGACTCCGTACACCAGGAAATGATCAGGCTGGTGTCGCTCAGCTTGCGTTTGCGGAGAAGGATGGCGTGCGTGGTTTCCATCAGCGGAGGGATAGCCTTCTCTCTCGTTAGGATCTTCGTTCGAGGGCGAAAAACCAAATCGTGGCCTCGTCGAAAGTATAATAAAGCGCGACCGGCCTGCCTGAAATCGGAGCCATCGGCAAGAACCAGACCTTCGGATGATCCGTGGGGAAGCCAAAGAAAGGACCGCGCGCCAGCCAAAATTCGGCGCCTTCTACGTAGCCGGCGCCCTCGCTCGTGTCGGCGATGAGCGCACGCAGGTCACGCTCGAAATGATGCTCGCGAACGACTTCGCGAAACAATCCGGCCATGCGACGCGGGATTCGTTAGGCAGCCGCCTTGGTCTTGCCGGCGAGCAATTTTGCCGCGCGATCGCCCAGAGCATGGCCGCGCGCCCGTTCCGCGGCAGTCGGCGACCGGAATCGAACGTATTTTAGACCCTCGGGGACTTTCTCGCCGGCGGCTTTTGCCCTCCTTACGACAGCGGCGACGCGCGCCCGGCGTTCCTTTGCGGTCTCGCGTTTGCGCGATGCTGGCTTCATTGGAGGAAAAGGTAGCAGTTGCACTGCCAGGCGGTCAACGACGTTAGCCCGCGGCCAGATAATCCGGAGTCTACGGGGCTCGAACCCGCAACCTCCGCCGTGACAGGGCGGCGCTCTAACCAATTGAGCTAAGACTCCTCAAAAAGAGGATGGCACCGTAGGATGGCGGGCCGCTCCCAGCAACCGAATTTTACCCGTCCCACCGGCACCAGGTTTGCGACCTGAATCCGGCATGCGTATCATTTTTGAGCCGCGTCAGCTATAAAAGGACGACAGGGAATGAGCGACGAATCGAACCAAAACCCGGAAGACTACGGTGTGCCCGACGACCCGCGCCAGATGAGCCTGCTCGAGGCCTTTGACCGGGCGGTCTCCACGCTTCCGCTGGATGATTTCGCCCGGGAACGCTTCCTCGCCCTCCGCGCCGAGATCGAAGCGCAGGAGGAAATGGTGGGCGACGCGCGCGAGATGATCGAGAAGCTCGAGCAGGTGGTCAAAAAAGTGACCTCACCCGCCAACCGGATTGGCACCTTCCTCGGCAGCCCGGCACGTGATACCGCGCAGATCGTGGTCGGCGGCGCAGATTATTATTGCAATGTCGATCCCCGAATCAGCCTGGCGCGGCTGCAAAAAGGGACCCGCGTCCTGGTCAATGAGGCCTATGTCGTGGTCGGCGATCTTGGTTTTGAAACCGCCGGGCCGGTCACCAAAGTCGCCGAAGTGCTCGGGGCGGACCGGATTCGCGTCGGCGCGGAACACGGAACGCAGTCGCTGGTCCTGCAGCGTTCGGCCAAGCTCGAGAAGGCGCCTCTGAAAGCGGGTGACGACGTGCGGGTCGACGGCAATTACCGCGTGGCACTCGAACTCCTGGCCAGTCCACAGTCACGCGATCATTATCTCGACGAAGTGCCGGAGCTGCCGTGGGAAAAAGTCGGCGGTCAGCAGGAGGCGCTTTCGGCCATCCGCGACGCGATCGAGCTGCCGCTATTGCACGAGGAATTGTTCCAGAAATTCCAGCACGCCACGCCGAAAGGTTTCCTGCTTTACGGGCCACCCGGCTGCGGCAAAACGCTGATCGGCAAAGCGACAGCTTACAACCTGACGAAACAGCTCCGCGGCAAATCGGGCGCCGACATGCGCGAATATTTCATGCATATCAAGGGGCCCGAGATCCTCAACATGTGGGTCGGCGAATCGGAGCGGATGGTGCGCGAAATTTTCGCCACCGCGCGCGAGAAACGGCGCGAAGGTTATATGCCGTTCCTCTTCATCGATGAAGCCGAAAGCATCCTCGGCACCCGCCGCGCTTCGCGTTACTCGAGCATTCTTTCGACGCTCGTGCC
>JACCZO010000448.1 GCA_013695925.1 Chthoniobacterales bacterium | reverse complement strand
GAGCCGAAACGCAAACCGGTGAAATACTCGCGCAACAACGGCCGCCGCCGTTCGCGCGTCTAAGCCAGCCTGGGACCCGAACCGGAGCTCAGGCTTATTCGTAGTGAGTCCACATCCGGATGACCTTGATGGTGCGTTTGGCCTCGTAAATCTGATAGACCAGGCGGTGTTGAATGTTGATCCGGCGCGAATACGCTCCCGCTAAATCGCCGACGAGCTTTTCGTAGCGTGGCGGGTTCTGGAAAGGATCCGTCGCGATGATCTCGAGCAAACGTTGCGCCTGCGACTTTAGGTTGGAGGACGCGATCTTTCGGGCGTCCTTTTGCGCTTGTTTGGTGAAAACGATCGACCAACTCACCAGCCGGGATTCTTCGCGGCCTTGCTCAGTGGCTCAGCGAGGCCCTTGCGGATGGATTCACGCATGCCCGGAATCGAGACAAGAAAAAGCGTCTCTTGAATGTTACGCCAGGATTCCTCCGACATAAGGACCGCATTAGAACGCTTGCCGGTAATCTGGATCGGCTCATGGGAGTCCGCCGCCTCATCCAGTAGTTGGTAAAGCTTGGAGCGGGCCTGGGTTACGGGAAGCGAGGTCATGCTCAAGCGTCCGCGAACGCGTACGCTTTGTCAAGAGAGTGGCGCGGTGGCGCCCGCGTCGCCGCAGCTAACCGCTCAAGGATAAGTGTAAGGCGCCTGCAACCCGAGCGGGATGCCGAGCATCCAATAGACGAGCAGAAATGCCGTCCAGAGCACGAGAAAGACGACCGAAAACGGCAACATGATCGAGACCAGCGTGCCGATGCCGGTCTGCCGCACGTAACGCTGGCAGTAAACGACCACGAGCGGGAAATACGGCATGAGCGGCGTGATGATGTTGGTCGTCGAATCACCCACCCGGTAGGCGGCCTGGGTCAGCTCGGGCGAGAAACCCAGAGCCATCAGCATCGGAACGAAGATCGGCGCGAGCAGCGCCCATTTCGCGGAAGCGGAGCCGACCATCAGGTTCACCGTCGCCGTCAACAGAATGATCCCGACCATCGTGACCGCGCCGGGAAGGGCGAGCGCCTTGAGCAGGCCGGCCCCTTTGAGCGCGATGAGCGCCCCGAGATTCGACTGGCCGAACGCCGCGATGAAGAGCGCGGCGAAAAACGCCATCACGATGTAATAGCCCATCGTGCTCATCGTCTTGCTCATTCCCTGGATGATGTCGCGATGGCTCTGCACCGTGCCGGCGACGTAGCCGTAAACGATACCGGGAATGAGAAAGAGGAGGAAAATCAGCGCCACGATCGATTGCATGAGCGGCGCGGTGGAAGCGGTGAGCGAGCCATCCGGCGCGCGCAGGGCCGAGCCGCCCGGCACCGAGACGAAAACCAAAATCGCGATCCCGAGCACGAGCGCGCCCAGCCCGGCGTAAAGCCCGCGCCGCTCTTTCGGGCCGAGATTTTCCATTTTCGGCATCTCCGCTTCGTCGCCATCGACCGGCGTCGATTGCAGGCGCGGCTCGATCACGCGATCGGTCAGGAACCAGCCAAGCCCGACGATCACGAGGGTCGAGGCGCCGGTGAAAAACCAGTTACAGAGCGGATTGACCAGCCGGCTTGGATCGATGATCTGGGCCGCGGCCTGGGAAAGCCCGGAGAGCAACGGGTCGAGGCTGGAGGGAATGAAATTCGCGCTGAAGCCGCCCGAGACGCCGGCAAAGGCAGCCGCGATTCCCGCCAGCGGATGTCGCCCCGCCGCGTAGAAGATCACCCCGCCGAGCGGAATCACCAGGACGTAGCCGGCATCGGCCGCGGTATGGCTGACGATTGCGACCAGGATCAACATCGGGGTTAACAGCTTGGGCGAAGTGAAGCTGAGCAGGCCCTTGAGACAGGCGTTGATGAACCCGGTGTGCTCCGCCACGCCCACGCCGAGCAGCGCCACCAGCACCACCCCGAGCGGATGGAAACTGGTGAACGTCGTCACCATGTTCGCGAGAAAAGCCGCGATCGATGGCGCCGCCAGCTGGTTCTTGATCTGGATCGGCTGGCTCGTCCGCGGATCGATTTCGGCAAACTGGGTCGAGGCGAGCAATGCCGAGAGCGCCCACACGACCAGGAGCAGGATGAAAAACAGCGCTGCCGGATCCGGCAGCTTGTTCCCGACGCGCTCGATCGTATTCAGAGCGCGATCGATGAAGCGCGGAGATTTGGCGGGGGCGGATTCTTTTGGGTGCGGCGAGTCTTTCATGGCAAGTAAGGTCGAGGTTAGCGGTCGCGGTAGCCGGAACGCAATCGCCGAATCTCGTAAGCCCGATAGGCCTCGCCAAACCGCGCCAGCAGATTCTCTTCTTCCCTGCGCGTCCGGACCACGGATCTCTGGCGGCTTGCCATTGATATGATGTCAGATCGAGCGGGCCACAGGCATGCGACTGGTTGCGGTTCGCGAATTCGCGCCCCGCACTTTCGTCACCGCCACAATGCCCGCTCTTTCACGTGGGTCGGATTGGAGCGCGCGTCATTGGCCAGGTGCCGTTGCGGGATGAATGGGGAAGCGAACCAAAGAGAGAATCAAAGCACCTCCGATCAGGCCGATAATTACAACCCGCTCGGCGTTACTCGCGTTCGTGAACATGCCGGCCACGATAGCGAAGAGCGTCATAAAGAAATTGGAAATCCAGCAGACAACCCTCAGGCCCGGCGCGGTGCGACCGTAAGTGCGATGAAGAAGATTCAGGGCGCCGACCAACGTCATCGCCATGCCGGACCCAAAGAACCAGACGCGAAAAGCCGGAGTCGAT
>JACCZO010000439.1 GCA_013695925.1 Chthoniobacterales bacterium | reverse complement strand
ACGCCCCGGACAATGGCTGTGTAAGGGCCCGGATTCAGCGTCAGCAAAATCGCGGACTCATTGTCGTTGGTAGGCGCAAAGCCTGCGTCGATGATCGCCTGCTTGTTCGCACTCTCCTGCCAGTTGTCGTTGGTCGCGATGGTCGCGCCGGTCGAATCATGTATCTCCAAAATCGGATCGGATAGCACGCCTCCAAGCGGCAAGGACGGACCAATCGCCCGGATGATTACTGCCTTCGACTGCATTCCCGCAACAATGAATCCTCCGATCAAGACGCTATCATCCGTCCCGACGCTCAAGCGGGTGGAGATATTGGCCAGTTGCACGGGAAAAAACGGTGTTGGTGAAGGTGAAGCACTCGGACTCGGCGATGGCGAAGCGCTGGGGCTGGGTGACGGCGAGGCGCTCGGGCTTGGCGATGGTGAAACGCTCGGACTCGGTGATGGTGAAGCGCTGGGGCTGGGTGAGGGCGAAGCGCTGGGGCTCGGTGACGGCGAAGCACTCGGACTGGGCGATGGTGAAGCGCTGGGGCTCGGCGATGGCGTGGGAGTGGGCGTCGGAGCCGGGGCCACAGTGATCATCAAAGTCGTCGCTGGCCCCTGTCCTACTGAATTTGTGGCGCTGATCGCCGTGTCGAACGTTCCTATGACGGTCGGAGTTCCAGAAATTAGTCCCGTGGTACCGTTGATGTTTAACCCGGGTGGACGACCGGTCGCGCTAAAGCTTGTTGGACTATTGGTCGCAGTTATCTGATAGCTAAACGGTACACCAATCGCCCCGGATGTAGTCGTGGCGCTCGTCACGACAGGCACTGCGGTGTCAGCCAGGAAAAGTCCATCCGATCCATCCGACAAGGAGGCGTGAATCAAGACCTGACCTTTGGAATTAAAGCCGTCTGGAAAAAAAGGAAAAGAAAAGAAAAGAATCTGCCCGTTATCCAAAGTGACGGGTTCTGAAACACGAGTCACATAAACCAGTTCTCCATCCGGATTGCCAACGTAAATAGCGGAATCGAGATTGTGAACATCCCCAATCACCGCTTGGAATGCGACACTCCCTGTCTCGTTGATATAGAGGTTGCCAAAACCGCCGAGTGTTTCCCCGGGAGCCAAGCCCGGAGCAGACTGTCCCTGGCGCGCCACCAGCCGAAGATTGTCCAGGGGTCCTGCCCAAAGGGCGTGCTCCTCCGTGCTAAGATACTGGGTAAAGGCGATCTCACCAGACGAATTGATGACTGCATAAAAAGGTAACGGAAAGTCGTATCCCGGCCAGAGCCCATATGTCACCCCGGGCTCAACGCCAGGAGCCTGCATGTCACCACGAGCCACGAGTTCCAAGGCCCCGGGTACTCCGACCCAGAGCGCGTTTGAGTTGCTGTCTCGAACCCCGAGTCCGGTGAGGTATCCTCCGAATGCAACCGTCCTAGACTCACTGAGGCTTGGAAAGACTGACGATGATTCGAGATCGTAAAAGACCCCTGGGTCGGTGCCTGCGGCTGGGTCACCGGTTCGGGCTAGAAACGCGAGGCTATTTGGAAGACCCGCAAACAAGCCTTGAGTATAGGCTTGCGTCGAATTGTCGAAGAGGGTTGCTGCGAATGCAAGCCGGTCTTCAGACTTCAGCGAGAGCGTGCCCGTATAAAGACTATAAAAGGTCACTCCACTCGGAAGGCCCGGCGCTTGCATGCCCGACTCGGCGGCGATGCTAATAGAACCTGGCGCTCCCACCAGAATGCTGGGGCCGCCGCTGCCACCTTCAAAGGTCGCCCCGAACGCGGTGCGATTAGCATCGTTGATAGGCATCGGCGAATTCGCAATATTGAGGCCAGCAGTGTATAAATAAGAGATAGGTCCCGGAGCACCAGGTACGATACCTCCTTTTTCTGCGAGTAACGCGATCGATCCGGGCAGACCCGAATACAGCGCAATCGCCGAGGAACCAGTCCCGTCGTCGCGGGGGTCCCAGAAGACGACGTGACTCGAATCGCTTAAGCCTGGTGGATAAAAGCCCTCCCGGTAAATCTTACTACCAGGTCCGGGGG
>JACCZO010000400.1 GCA_013695925.1 Chthoniobacterales bacterium | reverse complement strand
ATCGAAGCGGAAGAGATCGTGGCCTTCGATCACGTCCGGATCGCGCTCTTTGATCAGAGTCGTTAGGCGCTTAAGCGCGTCGCGCTCGGATTCCTCGGGCTTCGCTGGATCGACGACGATCAGTTCCTCCCAGCCGCTGTTGTCGGAAAGGGCGATGCTGGCGATGTGATTCTGTGATGCTTCCGCCAGATCCCCTTCACCAGCTGAGGCGATCACTTCGAGCTGCAGCCGCTTCACTTCCTCCAGTGCCATGCCCTTGAAGAGCGTGCGCCCGGTCGCAGTGAGGTAATGCTGCACCGGATCGCTGAAGGCGAAGAAGTTGCGGCCGGCGCTTTTCAAGCCATTGCGCAGCGCGATCAATTCCTTCCAGCTGTTCACCGTCACGAGCCAGTTGTATTTCAGGTCGCCGGCCAGCTTTTCTGCATTCGTTAGGCCAAGATCGGCCACATCCCCATCCGCCCAGACGAAGGGATGAAACTCCTCCGTCTCGCAAACCGTCTCGCCGTTCTTCTCCCGCCGGTAAACCTTGATCGTCCCCGTATCGCCCATCTCGATCGCCACGATGCGGGGCGTCGGGTCGGCCCCAAAGAGCAGTTGATTGTCTTCAAACGCCATCGACAAAACGATGGCACATGTTGGTCGTCATTCCGAGTCGCGCCAGAAACGCGCGGGACGCACCGACTCCATCCGTCTCCGCAGCGCGACCTAGCGCATCTCGCTGTCCGCTGTCGAATCGACTCGGGACGCATTGCCGCCACGGAGACCTGCAGAACAGGCTGCCCCCCGGAAGAAGTCGAAAAAAACCGCTAGCCGCGTCTATTCCTCTCATGGAAATCGCGTTCGTCCTCGGTCTGCTGGTGCTCGCGATCGCGCTTTTCGCCACCGAAAGGCTCGCGGTGGACGTGCTCACGCTTCTCTTGCTCACGGCCCTCGTAGTGACCGGCATGCTCACGCCGCGCGAGGCGTTCGCGGGTTTCAGCAGCGACATCATTATTATTCTTGGTTCGATCTTCGTTCTCTCCGGCGCGC
Organism: Chthoniobacterales bacterium; assembly: GCA_013695925.1. Lineage (GTDB taxonomy): Bacteria > Verrucomicrobiota > Verrucomicrobiia > Chthoniobacterales > UBA10450 > Palsa-1392. The sequence goes on along the minus strand of JACCZO010000400.1, from coordinate 4,993 downwards.
TCCAGGAGACGGGCCTGCTCGAGGTGGTGGGTGCCAGGCTGACGCGGATCGCGCGCGGCAGCTTGAATCGTCTCCTCCTCGTCCTCATGGGCACAGCCGCTGGCGTTTCGGCTTTTATGAATAATACGACCGTGACGGCGATGTTCGTTCCGCCGGTCGTCGGCATCGCGCGCAATTCCGCGACCAGTCCGTCCAAGCTGCTCATGCCGCTAGCTTTCGCTTCCATCTTCGGCGGCACCTGCACGCTGATCGGCACCTCCACCAATGTGGCCGTGAGCGGTTACATCGAGCACTGGAAGCTCGCACCGCTCGGTTTTTTTGAAATCACGCCGATCGGATTGGTCATCGTCGCCGTTGGGATCGCTTACATGATGCTGATCGGTCAACGGCTGCTCCCGGCGCATCCAGATGAAAGCCTGACGGAGATTTATGCGATGCGCGAATATCTGAGCGAAGTAGTCGTGCTGCCCGGCTCACCATTGGTTGGGCAGCAGTGCCTCAGTTCGGATCTCTCGCGGCTTGGCTTCCAGATCCTCAATCTCATCCGCTCCGAGGTGGAATTGCTGCCCTCGTCGGACATGACGCTCGCGCCGGGCGACCTGCTGTTGATCGAGGGGAAAGTGGCTGACCTGATGAAGCTGAGCGAGTTCGAAGGGATCAGGATCCGGGCCAAGCTCAACCTGGAGGAAGCTGACCTCTACGGAGCCAATCCGAAAGTCGCCGAAGCTCTCATCGCACCGCAATCGGTCTTGATCGGGCAGACTCTGAAGAAGGCCGATTTCCGCCAGCGCTACGGTCTGAACGTGCTCGCCGTCCATCGCCACGGTCAGCCGCTGCGCGACAAAATCGGCGACCTGCGCCTGCGTCTCGGCGATTTGCTCCTCGTCGAAGGCGCGGCAGAAAAGATGGAGCGGCCACCGCGCGAGACCGGCCTGGGATTGTCGAGGAACACCGCTCCGGTGCGCTCTCGCGCAAAGGTCTGTATGTCGTGGTCGTGTTTCTCGCCGCCATTATTGCCGGAAGTGCCGGCTGGCTGCCGCTCTCGATCGCGTTTCTCGCGGCGGCGTTGCTCAGTGTCATGCTCGGCTGCATCAGTATCGAGCGGGCGCGCACCTTCATCGATTTGCGGTTGCTCATCCTGATTGGCGGCATGACCGCCTTTGGCACAGCGATGGAAAAAACCGGCGCGGCCCAGTGGCTGGCGCATGGAGTCGTCGTCGCGCTCTCGCCCTTCGGGGTCATGGCGGTGCTGGCCGGTTTTTTCGTGCTGACGATTTTGCTCACTCAACCGATGTCCAACGCGGCCGCTGCTCTGGTCGTTCTGCCCGTGGCAATGAGCGCGGCCTACGAGCTGGGGTTGCATGCGCGGACTATGGCTATCGCGATCATGCTCGCGGCCTCGATCTCCTTCATCGCGCCGCTCGAGCCCGCCAGCATCCTCGTTTACGGGCCGGGCAAATATCGCTTCGCCGATTATTCGAAGACCGGCGGTGGCCTCACCCTCATTCTCATCCCGGTCGTGCTGTTCCTGATCCCGGTCTTCTGGCCGCTCTACGCCGCCGAAAGATGAGGCCACTCCCGACCGCTCTTCACGCCGCGCAAATCCTGGAAATATAACTTCCCCAGGTGGCGACCATCGGTTTGCGCGACGGTCACGCGATAGCCACGCAGCGTTATCTGCTCGCCTTTCGTCGGCAGATGCCCGAGCAGAGCGGTGACGTAGCCGGCGATTGTGCTCACGTTTTCGTGTGCCAAGTCGAGTCCGACCAGGTCGCGCAATTCATGCAGGTTGAGAGTCCCGCGGACGACAAAATCGCGCTCAGTTAGTCGGTGAAATTCCGGCGGCTCGGCGTCGAATTCATCCTGAATCGAGCCCACCAGTTCCTCGATCACCTTGTCGAGCGTGACGATTCCCGCGGCGCCGCCAAATTCATCTATCACGAGTGCCATGCGCGCATGATGGCGCCGCAGCCGCTGGAGCAGGCGCGGCAGCGACATCATTTCGGGAACGCTCAGCAGGTCGCGCTTGATCGCCGCCAGCTCGGGCTTCGGCTCGTCGGCCAGCCAGAGTAGATCCTTCATATGAATGAAGCCGAGCGTGTCGTCGAGATGGCCGCGGCAAAGCGGGAAGCGCGTGTGGCGCGACACCTTGGCAAGCCGCAGATTCTCCGTCAGTGAATTCTCGGTGTCGAGCAGGACAACATTCCCGCGCGGCGTCAGGATATCGCGGACCCTGAAATGGCGCAGGTCGAGCACGTTGAGGAGGATTTCCTTTTCGAGCGGCGAGACCGCCTGCGCTTCCTGGCTCTCCGCCAGGATGATGCGCAACTCCTCCTCCGAGTGCGCCAGTTCCGTCTCAGCTACGGAATCGATGCGCAGCGTGTGCTTCAGAATCCAATTCGCGGCGCCGTTGAGCACCCAGATCGCGGGCTTGAACAAAGTGTAGAAAAGGCCGAGCGGTTTTATCACCCAGAGCGTCGTCGGCACGGATTTGCGGATGGCGAGCGACTTCGGGGCGAGCTCCCCGAGCACAATGTGAAGGAACGTGATGGTGGCAAAGGCGAGGCCAAAGGAGACGCCGTGGATGACGGCCGGCGCCGTCACTCCGGCGAGCGCGAAGAAGGGCTCGAGCATGCGCGCGAGAAACGGTTCACCCAGCCAGCCGAGTCCCAGGCTCGCCAACGTGATGCCGAGTTGGGTGGCGGAAAGATAGAAGTCGAGGTGCGTGACGACATGGCGGGCAAACCGGGCATCCTCGCCGAGTGCGTGCAGTTGCGACCCGCGTACCTTCACGATCGCAAACTCTGAGGCGACGAAAAATCCATTCAGCAACACGAGAAAAAGAATCGTGAACAGCTTGAGAGAAATGACGACAGGCGCCTCCCACTCCGTCGCGGGCGGCGAGCCACTGGCTAAGAACAAGACCAGCTGTGTCATCGAACCAACCCGCGCATAGGTCGCATCGGCACCAGCGGATTATTCCTACCGCGAGGGGGTACAGTTGCGACCTCTACTCCCGTCCCAGGCGGAGGTCCAGAAGGTGGTGGCCCACGAAGGATCGAAGCGACCACCGAAACAACGAGGATGCCTGCGACGACCCCGAGCGCGGCGAGCGTTGGCATTTTGTAGATTTCGACCAGCAGCATTTTCGTGCCGACGAAAAGCAGGATGGCGGCGAGGCCGTAGTGGAGCAGATGAAAGCGTTTCATCACATCGGCGAGGGCGAAATAAAGCGAACGCAACCCGAGAATCGCCATAATATTCGAGGTCAGGACGATGAACGGATCGTGGGTCACCGCGAGCACCGCCGGAATCGAATCGATCGCGAAAATCAGGTCCGTCCATTCGACGAAGATCAGCACGATGAAGAGCGGCGTGACCGCCAGGACGCCGTGTTCGCCCACGAAAAAGCTCTGTCCGTGATCGCCCGATGCAACGCGGAAAACGCGCCGCACCAGCCGGAGCACAGGATTCTTCTGCGGCTCGATTTCCACCCCGTGACTGCGCCACATTTTGATGCCGCCGATGATGAGAATCGCCCCGAAGACATAGATCACCCAGTGAAACGCGTGCAGAAGTGCGACACCTGCGAAGACCATGCCCCCGCGCATGACGAGCGCGCCGAGAATGCCCCAGAAGAGGACGCGATGCTGGTAGCGCGGCAGCACCTGGAAATAGCTAAAGAGCGAAAGCGAAGACAAAAACGTTATCCACGCTGAGCGAGAGCTCGATCAGGTAACCGGTGAAGAATTCCAGCGCCGCCTGCTGCCGCGCCGCGGGCCCCGGGTAGGAACCGACCCAACCGAGATAGATCCCAAGATTGAAAAGGAGCGCGAGCGTGACCCAGACGCCGACCCAGATCAGCGCCTCGCGTATTTTCACCGCGTGCGCCTTGCGATGAAAAACGCCGAGGTCGAGTGCCAGCATCACGCAGACGAAACCGACGAATCCCATCCACCATAGAGTTGAGGGATTCATCATTCGTTCCGCGACGCCACGCTCTTCGTCGCCCTTGTGGCCGAGGTGACAGTGTCTAGCGCGCCGCCGGGCTCGCCATCAAACGTCCCACCGGTCCCCGGCGCTCCGCCAGATTGCTCTTGAGCCGCGTCAGCCGCTTACTCGCACGTGCCTTGATCCCAGCGGTGAGTTGCTTCATCGCCTTCCCGAGCGCAGCGGCAAAGGTATGATCTCGTGCCTCCGCAAACAAGTCTGGGCCCGGGGTGACGAGATGAGCCCGGACACAAAAGGCGGGACTCGCCTCCTCTTCGCGCGTGATGCGGACCATCGCCAGGTCGATCTGGCGCAGAGGCATCAACGTGAGAATTTTCTGATGCACGATGGCGCGTAGTCCCTTGGCCGGGTGGATTCCGGAATGTTTGAGCATGAGTTTCATAGTTTCGAGTTCCTGTTGTTAATAGCCGCGTTTCGGTTGACCGGCAGCACCATGAGGTATCGGCGACGGTTCCACTAATACGAAAAAGGTGTCTAACGGTTCGCATTTCTGGAACAGTGGTTAGCGGCATGGAATGGCTCAATTATCATCACCTCCTTTATTTCTGGACGGTGGCAAAGGAAGGCAGCCTGCGGAAGGCGTCCGAAAAACTTCGCGTCTCGCAGCCTTCCATTTCTGCGCAGATCAGCGCGCTGGAAAAAGCACTCGGCGAGCCGCTCTTCCGCCGGAGCGGACGGACGAAGGTGCCGACCGAGACGGGCCGGGTCGTAATGGGCTACGCCCAGGACATTTTCTCCCTCGGGCGCGAGATGATGAACACGGTCAGGCACCGTCCGGGGGAGCGGCCAGCCCGTTTCCACGTCGGCGTGGCTGACTCGGTGCCGAAGTTTATTGCTTACGAAATCCTGCGTCCCGTCTTTCGGCTCCGGCCGCCGGTGCTGATGATCTGTCGCGAAGGAAAGGTGGAACCGCTGCTCGCGCAATTGGCCGCGCATCGGCTCGACATCGTGCTCGCCGATGAACCGGCTTCGAGCGGATTGA